>DATFIL010000171.1:0-4580 GCA_035270145.1 Desulfobacter sp.
GATAGAGGTCACCTGGCGTGGATTATCTCACTTGATCAACAATACCGAAACCGATGAGATGCTTAAAATCAGGGTGATGAACATTACCAAGAAAGAATTGGGCAATACCCTGAAAAAATTTAAAGGTACGGCCTGGGACCAGAGCCCGATTTTTAAGAAGTTGTACGAAAACGAGTATGGTACACCCGGAGGTGAGCCGTACGGTTGTCTTATCGGAGATTACGCATTTGATCATACCCCCCAGAATGTCATGATTCTAAAAGGGATGGCTGAAATTGCCGCGGCCGCCCATGCACCGTTTATTTCCGCTGCCGATCCGGGATTGCTGAATATGGATACATGGCAGGAACTGGGTGATCCGCGGGATTTGACCAAAATTTTACAAACGTCAGAATATGCGTCATGGCGTTCCCTCAGGGATTCGCAGGATTCAAGATACCTTGGGTTGACCATGCCCAGGTTTTTGTCCCGCCTTCCCTACGGCGCTAAAACCGAGCCTGTGGAGGAATTTGATTTTGAAGAAGACACCGAAGGCACCGATCATTCAAAATACTGCTGGTCCAATTCCGCCTATGCCATGGGGGTTAACATTAACCGGGCCTTTAAGCTGTACGGCTGGTGTTCGCGTATCCGGGGTGCAGAAAGCGGCGGGATGGTGGAGGGCCTGCCCACGCATACCTTCCCGACGGACGACGGCGGCGTAGACATGAAATGCCCCACTGAAATCGCCATTACGGACCGCAGGGAAGCGGAATTGGCCAAGAATGGGTTAATTCCTCTTTCTCACTGGAAAAATACCGATTATGCGGTGTTCGTGGGGGCGCAGTCCCTGCACAAACCTGCTGAATTTGATGATCCCGATGCCACTGCCAACGCAAACCTTGGCGCAAGACTGCCATACCTGTTTGCCACCTGCCGGTTTGCCCATTATCTGAAGTGTATTGTGCGTGACAAAATCGGTTCATTTGCGGAACGCGAAGATATGGAAAAGTGGCTGAACAACTGGATAACAAAATATGTCACCACGGATGCAACTGCTTCAGAGGAGGTCAAGTCCAGGTATCCATTGTCAGCTGCAGAGGTCGTGGTGGAGGATATCGAAGGGAACCCCGGATACTATAGCGCCAAATTTTTTCTGCGCCCCCATTATCAGTTGGAAGGTCTGACCGTTTCTTTGAGACTGGTCTCCAAGCTGCCGTCGGCCAAAGGTGGCGTATAATGGCCAAAGGCAATAAAGCCAGAGAATATCTTCAGGCCGGTGACTTGGAAAAGGCCTTGGGCGCGCTCACTGAGCAGATCCGCAGTGATCCGTCGAAAGTTGAACTGCGAATCTTTATCTTTCAGCTGCTCAGTGTTCTTGGCCGGTGGGATCGGGCCATGACCCAGCTCAATGTGGCGGCTGAAATGGACAGTGATGCCGCCCTGATGGCTCAAGTTTACCGTAACGCACTGAATTGTGAGGTGTTACGCGCTGGTGTATTTAAGGGCCGGCGGTCTCCTTTAATTTTCGGTGAGCCTTTGGCGTGGATGGCATGGCTCATACAGGTGCCCGGACTCATCTGCGCCGGTGAATTTAAGGCCGCGGCAGACATGCGTGATAAGGCATTTGATGCGTCCCCGATTGTTTCGGGCCAAATCGACGGGCAGGCGTTTGAATGGATTGCCGATGCAGACGTCCGGCTCGGACCGACACTTGAGGCCATTGTCAATGGGAAATATTATTGGATTCCTTTTGAACATATCCAAAGGATTCAAATTGAAGAACCGGTCAATCTTCGTGATGTGATCTGGGTGCCGACAACCTTTACATGGGCCAACCAGGGACAGGCAATGGGGATGATCCCAAGCCGGTATCCAGGCTCGGAGAACGAACAGGACAGTGCCTTTCAAATGGGGCGCAAAACAAATTGGCTGGATTTGGGGCACGACTTTTTTACTGGCATTGGCCAACGCATGCTGGCGACAGATCAAGGCGAATACCCCCTCTTGGAAATCAGGGAGGTGACCCTTGACCATCCCGGCAGCCAACAGGAATCGGGTTGACACCATGGGGGAAATCAAACCAAAGGAGAAATTATTTCCATGCCTGTTGGACAGGTTGACCGACAATGAGCCCGGCAAGCGCAAGGAGAGCCGGAAAGACCGTGTCATGAACATACAGCAGTATCGCAACGCGGTGCTTCGGGACGTGGCCTGGTTGCTTAACACCTATGCCAATGAAGAATTGGGCGGATTCGACCAATACACAGAGCTGTCATCGTCGGTTTTGAACTTTGGTTTCCGAAATGTGGCCGGTATGACGGTGTCCAGTCTAAGCGCGGATGAAATAGAATATCAGTTTATAGAAACATTGCGGCGGTTTGAGCCTCGTATTCTACCGAACACAATCTCCATTGATATAGCGGTGGACCCAGACGAGATGACGAACCGTTCCCTGAGGTTTGAGATCCGCGGGGACCTTTGGTCTCTGCCAATTCCGGAATCCCTGTTTATCAGGACCCAGTTGGACCTTGAAACAGGCAAAATTAAATTCACCAGGGGATAGTGTGGATAAAAGACTATTAGAATACTACAACAAGGAACTTCAACACCTCAGAGGGACTGCAGGTGAGTTTGCCCGGGAGTTCCCCAAGATTGCCTCGCGGCTGTCCCTGGACGAATTTGCCTGCGCAGATCCTTATGTGGAACGGTTGCTGGAGGGATTTGCCTTTCTGGCTGCCCGGGTACATTTGAAGCTGGATGCGGAGTTTCCCCAGTTTACCCAATCAATTCTGGAAACGGTGTATCCCTATTACTTGTCGCCAACCCCGTCAATGGCCATTGTGGAATTCGGCTTTGATACGGCCCAAAGCGGTTTGAAAAACGGGTTTGAGATTCCCCGCGACACCCTGCTTCGATCGGTGATCGGGGGAGACAGCCGTACTGCCTGCGAGTACCGGACCAGGCATCCCGTCACGCTTTGGCCGATGGAGATCATCCACGCACAGTATTATGCCCAGGATATTGGACGGTTGCGCCCTCCAGAATCAATGCCTGTCGCCAAGGCCGGGCTGCAAATCCGTCTTAAATCGCCGCCGGACCTTCCCTTTTCTGAGTTTAACATGGATGAGCTGACCTTTTTCATCCGTGGGTCCGAAGAATTGCCCATGCAGATTTATGAGCAGATTTTTGGGCATAGCCAGAACGTGTTGGTGCAGTCCGTGGAGAAAAATTCTACCTGGCAGTCTGTTTTGCCGGTTGAAAACATTTGCCCGGTCGGGTTTGAGGACGCACAAGCTCTCCTGCCGGTGGTGGCCAGGTCTTTCCAGGGGTATCGACTGCTGCATGAATACTTTGCGTTTCCCGAGCGGTTCCTGTTTTTCCGGGTGACGGGACTGAAGGAATGCATCAGGCAATGTGATGGCGAGAACCTGGATATTATTATTTTATTTGATAATAAAGTGCCGGAACTTGAAGGCCGGGTGGATGCCGGCAATTTTCTGCTGCATTGCTCACCGGTCATCAACCTGTTTCCAAAACGCGCGGACATCATTCATTTATCTAATAAATTCACTGAATATCACGTGGTACCGGCCCGGACCCATCCCATGGACTTTGAGGTGTATCAAGTGCTTGGCGTGACCGGATATGGGGTCCATGCCGATGACAAGCAGACGTTTACCCCCTTTTATTCGGCCAAGGATACAGACAATGTCAACGGCGGGGGGGCATACTTTACCGTGAACCGAACGCCGCGAATGATGTCGAGCCGGGAAAAGCAGCACGGCCGGCGCAGCAGCTACGGCGGTAGCGAGGTCTTTGTCTCAATTGTGGATACAGCGGCGGCACCATACCAATCGGATTTGCGCCAGCTGGCTGTTGAGACGCTGTGCACCAACCGGGACCTTCCCATTCAGATGAGTATTGGCCGGGGGGAGACCGATTTTAATTTGGATATCAGCTCACCGGTGACATCCGTGCGTTGTGTGTCTGGGCCTACGCCGCCGCGCCTGTCAAATATCCATGGCGAGATTAGCTGGCGGGTGATCAATCATTTAAACCTGAATTATCTTTCATTGGTAGACGGGCCGGATGGAAAAGGATCTGCCGCCATCCGGGATTTACTCGGGCTGTATTGCGATGCCGGCGATCTTCAGACCAGAAAACAGATTGAAGGGGTGTTATCTGTAAACAGCCGACCGATTACCCGTCGGGTAATCGGCCAGGGGCAGATGGCTTTTGTTCGGGGGCTGGAAATTACAATTGAATTTGATGAACTGGCTTTTACAGGGACCGGTATCTTTCTTCTAGGGGCTGTAATGAATGTTTTTTTTGCCAAATATGTTTCCATTAACTCTTTTACGGAAACTGTAATAAAAAGTCGGGAACGTGGAGAAATAATGCGATGGCCGGTAAAATTGGGCAACAAACAGACGCTGTAGACCTTGGATTTCTTGAAAATCCAGCCGGGCTCAGTTTTTTTCAGGCCGCCCGAAGGGTGGAATGCATGTTTTCGCATAAACCGCGATTGGGGTGCGCGGTACGCTCGACAGATGATCCCATTCAATTCTGCCAGGAACCTTTTTTGGACTTTGCACCTG
>DATFIL010000172.1:0-2744 GCA_035270145.1 Desulfobacter sp.
AGGGGGCTTTTAAAATTATCAAACTTCTATATGTTTGGGCTTGGTCATAACATCGGCCACAGCGTAGCCACAGCGTAGGTTGGGTTGAACGAAGTGAAACCCAACAACTTATCGGCGTTGGCTTTCGTTCCTTAACCCAACCTACCGGAAATCCATATGGCCTAACATATGACCAAGGCCATATGTTTATATTATAAGTTTTTGAATCCCACCCTAGTCTGTCAGCGTTGCATATTACGTTCTATCTGATTCTCATATATCTTAACTAAACCCACACAAGGAATCCTAATTAGGGTTTGAACGGAAAATCTCATCTGCGGCGTTGTGTGCTGCACAAAATTGAAATCCCTACGTATGCGGTAATGCGGTACGCTCCCCGGTTTCAGTTTTGCTTACCTTGACCTTGTTGCATCTGGGGGTAACTCTTTGCACCCAAATAGAAGTTTCCGTTTATTTCAGAGGCATGAAGTTTATAGACGGCATCGTCTCTTTTGTTTGTGGCTATTTTTAAAGGAATGATATGAGGCGGGCGCGATTGCGTACGCCCCTTTAGAAAAATGCCTTACACTCGATGATCAAGTTTTTAGGGAATTTGTTCAAATTCAAGGCGGAAACAATTTTTAACCGGATGAATATACAACATATTTTGAGGCTTAAAAATTGTTTCTAACGCCGAAGTTGGGCAAATTAACAAAAACTTGATCATCGAGTTACAGGTTGCCAGTCAGTGACCTGGACAGCACGTCAAGATAGAAGCGCGCATGGCTGATGGACGCTGCTATGTTGGCACGGTGGTTGGCAAGTATGCCATCCGGACTCCCTTCCAAGACGATCCAGGGATCCATGTGCGCGGCATGATGAAGGGCTTCAATCGTGTGATGGAGCAAATCCATGCCTTGAACCGATCCGATGGTGTCGTCAAAATCTATGGCGACCGCCTCAAGGATGGAGCTCATGGCAGTGGCCACGCCTTTTGTGTAGTAAAAGACATCATCGGCATCAAAGGAACTGATCTGTCCCAATTTCTTGACCAGATTTTCATCGCAACTGCCCAGGATGCTTTCATATGCCTTGAGCAGCGGTACCAGGTTGTCCAGCCGCCGGTAAAATCGAGCTTCTCCTCTTTCCAGCATCTTCTGATAATTAAGCCACTCGTCCAAGCCTTCCTGATATTTGCTTTCAGCCGATGGAAACATATATTCGGAGGGCTTTATCATAAATGAGTTCATGGCGTATTCCAGGCTGGGAACATAGGCATCGGCTCTTCCGGTACGTGATAGATTTTCCGCCAGGGCTACAGCTGTTCTGCGGGTCACTTCTAAAGCGCCCAATTGCAAATTGTTAATATTATCAGTAAATCTGATGATGTCATTGGGCCGCCATCCCCAGAACCTGTGATTTAACTCATTATCAAGGGGCTTGATGCAGGCTTCAACAAAGGCCACTCCGCGGGGGCCTGTGCGTATCGGCGCGGCATGCGTCCCATGTTCGCCTGCCGGTGTTGCAGGCTCATAACCGGCAGCTTTATTCTCATCGGCGGTTTCATTAAAAGCCGTGTGAGGGGCAGTGTGTTTTGCGGATTCGTCCGCATATTGGGAAGGGGCGTGGGAATTTTGTTTTTGCGCGGCGGGCTGATGCGTGGTCAGGGCATCAGGCATGGCGTCCTTTGCCGTGCTGTGAATGTCATGGGACGCGTCTGTTTTCTGGACAACTTGCGTCTCATGGGTTTGCCCACCTCTTTTTGCAGTATAATCCTTCCACCAGTTCATGCCCCACCATGTGGCATACCCGGAAACGCCCAGGATAAGCACTATGATGATAAACCATTTGGATATAAGTATCTTTTTTAAAAAACTCTTTTTCTTTACCGCATCTCCGCCGTTGGCAGCATTCTTCGCCTCTTCCATATTTTTTCTCCTTGCCAATAAAAAAAATTTATGGGTTAACTCCTCTGAGCTTACGTATATTGCCAAGCTGGATGGTCACGTTCCAGGTATCAAAATATTTATACATTTTTTTTAAACAAGGTATAACAAAGAACAAAAAGATTATCAATAGCTTGAAATATAGGCCTAACCGGACAGTGCTTCAATATTTTGGGGTCGTGTTCGGTTGGGGCTTTTATGCCAAATCGGCCTTGGAGACAAAAAAGCCTTGAAGGATCACTATAAGGACCAAGGTCAAAATCTCTGACGACCGTGGAAGCATTCAATATCTTCTGACCATGGGCATTATTCGATATCCATGAAAACGATTGAACCTGTAAAACCGGGGCGAAAATGCCCAGGAAACTATAATAAGTTAGGAGCGGTTAATTTCATCATGGATATCAGCCGCTCCGTTAAATTAATGACATTGCGTTGCGTTTGGTGCTATTTCGAGTTGTTTTTTAATCCTGTCGAGAAGGTTTAATAGTCATAACCGGGCAACGTGCTGTTTTTACAACTTTTTCTGCTACGCTGCCAAATACCAGTCGATTAAACCCCTTATATCCATGCGTACCCATGACGATAATTTGCTCGTTTGTCTCGCCAGCATAATTTATAATTTTTTCTGCAATATCTCCAGAGAATACTTGTCCGTTAATAGTAGATACCCCCAAAGCATTGAATTTTTCCTTATGCTTTTCTATAAAGGTGTTCATCTGTTCTTTAGCAGAATCAAGCAACTCTTCTTTCAGCGAAAGTAGATTTGCCGGAGGCGTACGGAATGCTGTATAATCCTCAAAACTTTCAGCAACAAAA
>DATFIL010000173.1:0-2694 GCA_035270145.1 Desulfobacter sp.
ACCGGTTGCGTTACCTGAGCGATGTAATGCCGGCCAACTGCTTCACCCTGATGTCCAGCCCGGCAACGATTCGCACACTGATCCAAAAGGCCGATGTGGTGGTCGGAGCTGTGCTGATTCCCGGCGCCAAGGCGCCCAAGCTGGTAACCCGCGACATGCTCAAAACCATGAAGAACGGGTCGGTGCTGGTAGACGTTTCTATTGACCAAGGGGGGTGCTTTGAAACCTCCAGGGCCACCACCCATGCCGATCCCACCTTTGTGGTCGACGGTGTGGTACACTACTGCGTGGCCAACATGCCCGGAGCGGTGGCTAAGACCTCGACGCTGGCGCTGACCAACGCCACATTGCCGTATGCACTGCAGATCGCCGACCTGGGTTGGAAAGGGGCTATGCAGGCCAACGAGGAGATTAAACTTGGCGCCAACGTCATTGATGGCAAGGTGACCTACAAGGCCGTGGCCGAGGCCTTTGGGCTGGCCTATACGCCCGTCAATAAATTGCTGAAATAAAAGGGCTTGGTTCTAATTTCCTCCATTGCGTAGGTTGGGTTAAATGAAATGAAACCCAACAACCGATTGGTGTTGGGTTTCGTTCCTCAAGCCAACCTACCGGAAATTGGTTTGGCCCAAAATATAATCAAGGCCAAATAAAAAACTGATTGCGTCTGAGGGCCACAGGCCTAACACCTTCAACAATTCTAAATTTAGGTATCCCCGGAATCTAAAAATATCATGCGTCAGCACGGCCTGAAAAAGGTTGATTTTCCGATATGTAGCAGTTACTCTAATTTTAAATTTTTTTTAAATCAACCAGGTACTTCGTACCAACGCAGCTTTTGCAAGTTAAGTCTCTATATTCTCTGTACCGGGCGGAGGCGGCACGATGAGCAGCAGGCGCAATTGATGGCTGATATGGCCAAACTTTATGGGGGAAAAAATGGATACCACTATCTCATTGCTTCCATTCCTTGAATCAGAAAAGTCAGGGATTTTTCTTGAATTTCCACTTTCAAAAAAAAAAGCCGTATCTGAACATTATGCCTGCCCGTTTCAGGTGATAGACGATTCGCATGATTTTTTTATTCTTCTAAACGCCCGCATAAAGGCTACGGGTTCCAGACCCCTTAAATCCTGTATGCTAATGATCCAAAGAGATATTCCCCGGGTTAAGGACGAATTGAATGGATTCACAAATAAAGAAATGGATTCAATCTGGCAGAAAACAATTACATCGTATTCAACCCAACAGAATGTGTTTGTTTTCCCCGAACAACTCAACCCCAATGGGGCATCCAAACAATTTGCATCTCTTTTCTTTTGCACGAAAAAAAAGGTGTTGTTTCATCCCCCCTGCCCCCGATGCGGTTCCCGGCTTCATTTATGTAAAGATGACGATATTTTGAAAAGCGCCTCACTTTCTGCCTATTCCACATCCCTTAAACGTTATCTTTATTGCCCGGATTGTTATAACGACACGGGCAGTTCCTTTTACCAGTTCTCACATTCCACTGACGATTCGGCATCCGTAAAAGACCGGTATGATTTGATCAACGAATTTAAAACATTGAAAAACACCCACTCAAAAAATTTCCCCTGCACAGATTGCCCGAATTACGCTGAATGTTATGGGGAGAAACAAGCTGCTGTTTCAAATATACGTTTCTTTTCATTTTACCCTTTCCACATGCTTCTTTTTGATTCTGAATCAATGAAAGCCATGGATTTCATGCCGCTGCTTTCAGGTGCGCCCCTGGAAAATGCTCCCTCAAATCCGTTTTTCTTTAAAGATACCGAAAAATTTTATTTAGAAGTCCTTTTTTTAAAACTATCTTTTTTTGAAGCAGTGATTCAGTCTGCCCGGCAAATATTCAAACATCAGTGGCCTGATCTGAATTTATACGAACAAAGTATCTGGGTCCAATTAATCAATCCCGAGAGCAGTCTCCCTGTATTTTGGAATTACACCATCAGTATTATTGGGTTGATATCCCGTCCTCCCACGACCCCCATTGAAATAAATATTTTAAAAAATAACAATTTTCATTTCATTACTTTATTTTGGTTTTATTTGTTTTTTGTCAATCAAGCCCAGGAGAAAAAAGCCGTATACGATACCGTGGGACGGTTGGCACAAACACTCAAAAACAGTGAACTATCTGAAGATTACGGAAAACTGACAACTGAATTCCCCGTCCTGAAAATGGAAAATATTTTTTGGCACCCTGACAACAGACCGGAGTTGCCGCCGACTTGGCAGGCATATGGTCTGGAAATCATCAAACTTGGACTGGCTATAAATGATTTGGACAGCTTTACTGCCGGTGTGTCCAATCTAAAGCAAGCCGTTAAAAACAATTTATTTTTCACTGCAATGGAATGCCGATCGCCGGAAAAAGAACCGGCACAGGAAAAATATGTTCCACCACTAACGAGCTCACCTGATTTGACGGAACATGACCGGCAGGCAATTTTCCAAATTTTAAACGCATTAAAACAAAAATGGGAGACACAACAACCCCGGCCCCAGGATGAAGACGACGACGTGCTTGAAACAGTGGTGCTTACATCGCCGGAAAAAGCGCCTGAGGAACCATCACCCCTTGAAAAAACCATTGTGCTTCAGCCCGGGAAAGAAAAAACAGAAAAGGCAAAAGAGGCAGACGAAACAATTGACACCCTGGAAAAAACCATC
>DATFIL010000174.1:0-3673 GCA_035270145.1 Desulfobacter sp.
TTAATTATGTTATAAAAAATGATAAGGAAAAGATTTATGAATCTGCTGATCTGCTCAAATACACGGCAGATGCCAATTTTGAACTGGGCCTAAGTAAAGGCGCCCGGGAAAATTATATCCGACTGTTAAATCTTTTCCCCGATATCGAAGGCCCTGCCATGGCCTTAAGCAAGGCCGGTGATGCCTATGGCATGGAGAATCAGGAACAAAAGGCAATCAAGTTATACGAACTTGTCCGGGAAAAATACCCGGAATCCCCGGGATATATCAATGCCTCCATTGGAATTGCCAGGTATTTAAAGACAGATCCTGAAAAGATTGAGATCTACGAGATGATCAAAACCCGCTTTCCTGAAAATACCTATGCCCGAATCGCCATGATGCGCCTGGCTGAAATTTACCAGAAGAATGGTGAATATGATAAGTGTATTCAAGAAATTGAGGATTTATTGTCCACCCACCCCAGGGGATTGCGCTACGAAGCGGTTAAGTTAATGCAGAAAGCCTACGAGGCATTGTTCAAAGAACAGTTGAAGGCAGATGAATATACCTCTATATTAATGAGATATGAAAGAGAACAGGTCAAGTTAAAAAAAATGGGGGGGCGACTGATCCCCTTTTATGTGGGCAATGCATATTTGCAGGCAGATTTGTATGAAGAGGCATTTAATCAGTTGATTACTGCTTATAAACTCCATAAAAGGGTAGAGCGGCCGGCGTTACTGCTGTTTGGCCTGGGCAAGGCCATGGATGAATCGGGCAGGGATAACGACGCCTTAAAATTATTGAACGCCTTCGTAAAAAGGTTCCCAAAGGATAAAAACCAGGTAGAGGGCCTGATCCGGATCGGGCAGATTTATCTGGAAAAGGGCAGTCTCTCAAAGGCAGATGAGGCATTTATTTCAGCGTATAAGGCGGGAAATAACGCTTTGGATAAGGGCCGGATACTCATGCTTCGCGCCGATGTCTACCAAAAAAAATCAGACCTGAAGGCGGCGTCCGGACTCCAGAGCCGTGCAGTGAAGGCGTTTGCTGCGTCTCCAGGCGAAAATTACGAGATACTGGCAGACGCTTACAAAACATTGGGTTCAACTTACCTGGAAATCAAATCCTATGGGCAGGCAGCCAATGCCTTTGCCCAAGCCCTTGATTTTTCAGAAGGTGACCGGGCCAAGTCCAATATCGGTTTTCTACTGGGTGACGCCTACCAGAAAGGCAATGTGCTGGATAAAGCGAAAAAAACCTTTGAGCAGGTAGCACAGTCTTACGACTCGGTCTGGGCCCGGCTTGCCCAACAGCGGCTGAATACTATGGGGCTGGCGGAAAAAATAATAAATTCATAAGGATGCTTTGGCAACGTGCCTGGACAACGATTATTTCTCATAATTGAAAACCCCAAAGAGCGAATGGCCTATACCGATCTGTTCGAGGGGATGGGTTTCCTGGTTGATGCCGTGCCTGAAGGCTCGGATGCGATCCCCCACCTGATTTCTCAAAAACCTGCGGTGGTTGTGGCTGACGACGGTGCGCCGGGATTCTCAGCGTTGGATTTCCTTAAACAGGCGGCGGATTCAGACACTGGCGTACCAAAAACCATTATCCTTACCCCGGATCCTGTGATGGAGTATGCCGTCAGCCTGATACAGCATGGTGCCATGGATTATCTGATCAAGCCGGTTGACCTAAAGCAGCTTGAACTCAGTGTGAAAAAATCTTTGGCCACAGCCATTGCGCCTTTACCGAAGGATCAGGAAGCTGAAAAGAAAAAAACAGTGACGCATAAAGCGGTTCAAATCATCACTAAAGATCCCAAAATGGCGCGTCTGCTCAAGCTTGCCGCCCGGGTGGCGGATTCGTCGGCATCGGTGCTCATCCAGGGGGAAAGTGGTACCGGCAAGGAACTGCTTGCAAGGTATCTGCATGAGAAAAGTACCCGCCGCCATCAGCCATTTATCGCCATCAACTGTGCAGCCCTGCCGGAAAACCTTCTGGAAAGCGAATTGTTCGGCCATGAAAAAGGGGCTTTTACCGGCGCATTGGCAAGGAAAGTCGGTAAATTTGAACTGGCTGATAAAGGCACCCTGTTTCTGGATGAAATTACGGAGATGCAGTTTCACCTGCAATCCAAATTGCTACGGGTGCTCCAGGAAAAGGTGGTCGACCGGGTGGGAGGCACCCAGCCCGTGGATGTGAATGTCCGGGTGATCGCCACCACCAACCGGGATGCCAAGGCCGCCGTGGAGAACCAGGCATTCAGGGAGGATCTGTTTTATCGTCTCA
Source organism: Desulfobacter sp. (assembly GCA_035270145.1). Taxonomy (GTDB): domain Bacteria; phylum Desulfobacterota; class Desulfobacteria; order Desulfobacterales; family Desulfobacteraceae; genus Desulfobacter. The sequence goes on from DATFIL010000174.1 coordinate 2,281, forward strand.
ATACCATTCCGCTGATTATCCCCCCTTTGCGGGAGCGTAGTCGGGACATTCGGCCCTTATGCGATTTTTTTATAAAAAAATACTGCCGGATTGACGCAAGATCTGTCAAAGGATTGACGGATCAGACATTTTCCGTACTCCAAAACCATTCCTTTCCCGGCAATATCCGGGAGCTTGAAAATGTAATCCATCGTGCTGTCCTTCTTGCTGAAACCGATATGATCACCCCTTCTGATCTGCTCATGGATGATGGTGCCGACATGCCCCTTACCGATGATGACACAGACGTAGAACCCATTGTGAATGAGGACTTTTCCGCTGTGTCCCTCAAAGAAATGGAACAAAAAATGATTTTCAGGACACTGGATCAGACCGAGGGGAACCGGACCCATGCGGCAAAAATTCTGGGAATCAGCGTTAGAACCCTTCGCAATAAATTGAATGAATACAAAGAAACTATCTAATTATTCCTGTTATTTGTTGTTTCAGGCATACAATTTGCTTTTTCCGTTTATGGTATTAATATTCCGGCACACTTGCCCGAATATTTGAGGCAAATGCCACCTGTGGCTGCCCCGGAGCGACAATTTAAAAAACGGAGGTTAAAATGGCAGATTCAAGAATGTTCGGGCAAACCTACGAGATGATCAGAAAAAGTATGGATATCTCAAGCCGGCGCCATAACCTGATCGCAGGCAATATCGCCAACATCGATACCATCGGGTACGCACCCAGCGATATTGATTTTCAAAGTGCGCTCGAACGGGCCATGACTGAACCGGAACCTGATAATCTTGATAAAACCAATGTAAAACATCTACCCGGCAACATTGACGGGTCAGCCGGTCAAATTAACAGTATGGACAGCGAGGATGTGGATATCTATCATCTGGATTCGGTGAACATTGATACGGAAATGATGAATCTGATGGAGAACAATGTGAAATTCAGATCTACTGCCGAGATGCTGCTGCGTAAAATGACCATACTCAACTATGCCATTGATGAGGGAGGAAAATAATCCATGAATTTAATGAATGCATCAAAAATCAGCGGCACGGCCCTTGCGGCCCATCGTATGAAACTCAATGTGATTGCTGAAAACCTGGCCAACGTGGATACCACCAGAAGCGAAGACGGCGGGCCCTATCGTCGAAAAATGGTGGTACTCAAAGGCGATAATATCGACTCTTTTGAAAGCGTGGTGCAACAGAAAATGAAAAAGGATCAGTCCGGCGGGATTGAATTGTCTCCCATTGAATTTGAGGATGAAAAAACGCCGGACAACGGCACAGGTGTCAGGGTGGACCGGATTGTCAGGTCCCAGGAGGATTTTCATCTGGTGTACAACCCTGCCCATCCCGATGCAGACCCGGATACAGGGTATGTGAAG
>DATFIL010000175.1:0-2389 GCA_035270145.1 Desulfobacter sp.
CTTTTTAAAGGGGGCAACCTTTAGTCCATCTGCCTTCCATGCAGCAGTTATCCCAAGGGAAATCACCGTTTTACCGGTTCCTCCCCTCAATCCTGCTATTGCAAGTCCTGACATTTTTTTTTCAGCTGCATGGAATACTAAAATAAGAACTCACCTTGAGCCTGAATCTGTTTCCCGGTTTTTTCAAGGCCCTGGTACCAAACCTATCCTTCATGTTCAGCCGCGCCCTGTTTCCCGGCACCTTTCAGGCCATACATGGTGGTACTCCCACTGGACCAGTAAGTAAGGACTTCCTCCTGGACAAGCTTGGTAATCACTTTTTTTATGGCTCTGAGTTTATCATCGGGAAAAATTTTCTGGAAATCATTAAAATAAAATTTTGTCTTTGTTTTTGCCTTTTTGTTCATGAAATCCACAACTGCCTGTTTTGCTGCTTCGTGGTCGTCTAGAAGATCACTCATAGTTATTACCCCTTTTTTGCATAATGAAGACCGTATCTTGGAAAGATCAAAGCCCCGCCCATCCTAAACGACAGGCGGGGATTGTGTTGCTACGGTCTTGATCTGAAAATCCGTTCAAACAAACCCAGAATTAGAACTTGAAGTTCGATGTCTGACGCCAGGTATTGTACGCCTGCTGACGGAAGTCATCAATCAAGTGATGGGTAAAATCAAGTTCACAAGCTTCAAAGAATTTTTCCCATCCAATTCTTTCAGCCCACTCACCCAGACGTTCGTATTTTTGAGCACCCTTGGCATAGGCTTCAACCATTTGTCTGATGGTCTTGGTCATGGACGGCCATCTTGGCATTTCGTTGGGCAAAAAGGCAACAACGACCTTGGAGAACATGGGATTGCTCTTTCTATTGGACACTTTACCGCCAGCCATGAGAACAATGCCGTCACCCTCGGTATCTGCCAGAGGCATGGAGGGACACATGGTGTAGCAGTTACCGCAGAACATGCACCTTTCGTTTTTAACGGCTACAGATTTAACTTCAGTGCCGTCATCGAGTTTTACCTTTGCCGGTTTTACTGCAGCGGTGGGACAGGCTGCAACGGCAAGGGGGATCTCGCAGAGTTTATCAAGGTATTCATGGTCAAGCATCGGGGGTTTTCTATGGTATCCAAGAATGGCTATGTCTGAGCAGTGAACAGCACCGCACATGTTAAGGCAGCAGGCCATGGAAATTCTCAGATGCGCAGGAAGTCTCATATCCTGGAAATCTGTAAACATCTCATCCATGGTGGCTTTAACTGTACCGGATGCGTCAGTCGCCGGTGTATGACAGTGAATCCAGCCCTGGGTATGAATAATATTGGTGATTCCGGCACCGGTTCCGCCAATGGGAAACTTGAAGCTGCCGCCGGGAAACTTTCTGGCCTTGAGATCATTTTTCAAAGGCTCAACCTTATCCTTTGAATCCACCATAAACTCGATATTGTTTCGGGTTGTAAACCGGAGGTGTCCGTCGCAGTGCTTGTCTGCAATCTGGCAGATTTCCTCAATATGGCTGGTGGACATGAGACGGCAGCCGCCGACTCTGACTGTGTAAACCTCATCTCCTGAGTCTGCCACATGAACCAGAACGCCGGGCTCCAGGATCTCATGATGGGACCATTTGCCTTTATTCTTTGCAATTATTTCAGGATAAAACTCATCATATTTTCTTGGACCGATGTCAGTTATTCTGTTTTCCATCGGTTTTGCTGGATTGTAACCAGATGATATAAATGCCATTTGTATTCTCCTTATCCTATCTCAGGTGATGTTTTCTGTATTCTTTAACGTCACGTTCAAAACCGCCGGGAACTTCTTCTTCTTTCCAGAAGATGTACGGGTTGGTTCTTGGATGCTGGACATGCTGAGGCAGTGCATCAAATCCGGTTACTTCAAGAAGCTTCTGAAATCCCTGACGCATAATCAGCTCACCGAGACGTTCACGGTTCTTACCTTCTTCCATCCACCAATCCCAGATATTTTCAATGATTTCCGTAATGGCTTCATAGTCGTTGTCAGGATTCACCTCAACAAAGGGAACAAGCAGAGAGCCCATCTGAGCACCGTCAAGAATTGGCGCCTTGGCACCGACAAGAATTGAACAACCTGTTTCTTTACCGATTTTCAGAGCCCTTGGCATAACATTAATGCAGTGCATGCAGCGCGTACAATTGGCATTATCTATGGTGAGTTTTTTATTTTCAAAACTCATGCATCCCGTGGGACAAAGTTCTACAACTTCTTTCTGAATATCAAATGGACCCCAGTCCCTGGATCCTTTGAAGGCACCTGCATTGGCAGGATAGGCCGCATCATTTTCAACATATTTGTTGACAGCATCCTGGTCAATCCGGATATCGTCTTTCCATGTACCGATAAAGGACATGTC
>DATFIL010000176.1:0-2735 GCA_035270145.1 Desulfobacter sp.
TAATGCCTTGAAATTTTATGCTTCCATGCGCCTTGAAATCAGAAAGGCCGCAGCCATCAAAAACGGCGAAGATGTGATCGGGTCCCGGACCAAGGTCAAAGTGGTGAAAAATAAACTGGCCCCCCCGTTTAAAAATGTTGAATTTGATCTGATGTACGGAGAGGGCATTTCCAGGACCGGTGACCTTCTGGACATGGGGGTGGCGCTGGATATTGTGAATAAAAGCGGATCCTGGTATTCATTTGAGAAAGAGCGCATCGGCCAGGGCAGGGAGAATGTAAAGGCCTGTTTAAAGGACAATCCCGATATTTTTGATACTATTGAACGTAAAGTGAGAACCGAACTTGGAATTGCCGGGGCGAAAGCACCCGAAACTGAACCCGGCAAAGGAAAGGACAGTCAGCCGGAAGTGAAAGCCTAACCGGTACAGTTGAGCAGGAGCTTATAATATTATGACAGGTAATGAAGCCAGGAAAATTTTCCTCGAATATTTTAAAAAACATAATCACCGCCATGTGCGCTCATCATCTCTGGTCCCCCAGGATGACCCCACCCTGCTGTTTGTCAACGCCGGTATGGTGCAGTTTAAGCGTGTTTTTACAGGTGATGAAAAACGTGATTACACCACAGCGGTCACCGCACAGAAATGCGTTCGGGCCGGGGGGAAACATAACGATCTTGAGAATGTGGGATATACAGCCCGCCATCACACTTTTTTTGAAATGCTGGGCAATTTTTCATTTGGCGAGTATTTCAAGGAAAAGGCCATTGTCTTTGCCTGGGACCTGCTTATCAATGGATACGGATTTGATCCCGAAAAACTTTATATATCTATATATAAAGATGATGACCAGGCGTTTGAAATCTGGAATAAACAGGTTGGCGTGCCTGCTGAGCGTATCTCCCGGTTAGGCGACGAGGACAATTTCTGGGCCATGGGTGACACCGGGCCATGCGGTCCCTGTTCCGAGATTCACATTGACCGGGGCAAAGAATTCGGATGTGATGATCCCAATTGCGCCGTGGGCTGTGACTGCGACCGGTGGCTGGAGTTATGGAACCTGGTGTTTATGCAGTTTGAAAGAGGTGAGGACGGCACCATGGCGCCGTTGCCCAAACCCAGTATTGACACCGGCATGGGCCTTGAGCGTGTTATATCCGTACTCCAGGACGTTCCCACTAACTATGATACCGACCTTTTTGTTCCGATTATGGAACGGGTCGGGGAACTATCCGGCAAAAAACGAGGAGAATCCAAGGAAGTGGAAGTGGCTATGAAGGTTATTGCCGACCACTCCAGATCCGCTGCCTTTTTGATCTGTGACGGGGTGCTGCCTTCCAACGAAGGACGTGGGTATGTGCTTCGCCGGATCATGCGGCGGGCCATCCGTTACGGCCGCAGCATCGGGCTGACCAAACCCTTTTTACACAAAACCGTTCAAACGGTGTTCTCCATTATGGATGAAGCCTATCCGGAACTTAAAGAATCTGCCGCTTTTATCCTCAACGTGGTCAAAAACGAAGAGGAAAAATTCCTTGAAACCCTTGAACACGGTATGAAGCTTTTGGAAGCAACGGTTGAGGACCTTAAAAAACAACAAGAGAAAGTCATTTCGGGTGGGGTAATCTTCAAGCTTTACGATACCTTTGGGTTCCCTGTGGACATTATCCAGGATCATGTCAAGGAGATGGATATTACCCTGGATCTGGACGGGTTTGATGCGGCCATGGCTGAACAGAAAGCCAGATCCAAGTCCAAAAAGAAGTTTGCCGGTGTGGGCGATGCCTATAAACCCTTGACCTCGGCAGGTGTGAAAACCGTATTCAAAGGCCATGATGCCATTGAAATGAAAAGTGAGCTGCTCATCGTGGTTAAGGATGATGCTGAAGTTGATAGGGCCGGTACGGGTGACAAAATTGAGGTCGTTACCCCGGAAACCGTATTTTATGCTGAATCCGGGGGGCAGGCCGGAGACCGGGGCTTATTTGAAAATGATGCCTGCGTTATTGAAATCACAGATACGGTCAAGGATCCTTCCGGTCTTTTTATTCACAAGGGAAAAGTCGTCAAGGGTAGCTGCAAAAAAGGCGATACATTTACCCTTAAAGTAGATGCAGCGCTTCGCCAGGCCACGGCAGCTAACCATTCGGCCACCCATATCCTGCATACTGCGCTTCGTAACGTTTTAGGCGACCATGTCAAGCAGTCCGGTTCTTTGGTGACGCCGGACAGGCTGCGGTTTGACTTTACCCATTTCAGCGCGCTTACGCCCGAAGAGCTTGCGGCCATTGAAACAGACGTCAACACCCATATCATTGAGAACCATGCGGTCATCACAAAGGAGATGGACATGGAAGAAGCGGTCCGGTCCGGTGCCACGGCCCTGTTTGAGGAAAAATACGGGGATGTGGTCCGTGTGGTTTCCCAGGGGGATTTTTCCCAGGAACTATGCGGCGGTACCCATACCCATGCCACCGGTGACATCGGGCTGTTTCGCATCCTTTCCGAGGGGGGGATTGCCTCGGGTGTACGCCGTATTGAAGCCGTGACAGGGCTGGCTGCCCTTGAAACGGTTCATGCAGATCAAACCGCCATGGAAAAAATGGCTGACCTTCTGAAAAGCAATAAGGACGATGTGGTAGACCGGCTTGAAACATTTGTGGCCGAGAAAAAGACTGTGGAGAAGGAACTGGCCGCACTTAAGGCCCAAATTGCGTCCAAATCCGTTGAAAAT
>DATFIL010000177.1:0-3597 GCA_035270145.1 Desulfobacter sp.
ATCTGCCCTTGTTTGTCATTTATCATTATTTTTTACAATATTAATTTTGAGTTATGATTTGTTCTTGAAATACCTATCCACCAGGGATTCGGCCAGTCCCACATATGTGCTGGGAGAAAGCGCCCGCATGCGTTCTCTAACTTCAGGCGGCACCTTTTCAAGTTTGTCCACAAACCGGGCCAGATCCTCTTTCTTAATTTTTTGACCCCGGGTCAGATCTTTAAGCCGTTCATATGGATTCTCCTCGCCATATACCCGCATCACGGTTTGAAACGGTTCAGCCAAAAGTTCGGGGTTATCGTCAAGATCCTTTTCAAGCACTTCATGGTTTAAATCCACTTTTGACAGCCCCTTCAGTGCATTTTTCATTCCAATGGTAAAATACCCGAACACGGTACCAAGACTGCGCAGTACGGTGCTGTCGCTCAAGTCCCTCTGGAACCGGGACTTCTGTAGTTTAACCGCCAGGTGTTCCATCATGGAAATCGCAAGGCCCATATTGCCTTCACTGTTCTCAAAATCAATGGGATTGACCTTATGGGGCATTGTGGATGATCCGGTTTCGCCTTCCTTAATCCGCTGTTTGAAGTATCCTAAACTGATATATCCCCACATGTCACGGTCAAAGTCAATCATCACCGCCGCCGCCCGAACCATGGCATGAAGCACCCTGGACAGGGCCGTATTTGGATTTATCTGGGTGGTGAATAACATGGGTTCAAGACATAGGTAATCCCGGATAAACCGTTCAGACGCAACCATCCAGTCAATTTCGGGAAACGCAAACATATGGGCGTTGTAATTGCCTGTAGCCCCGTTTATTTTTACCTGGATTTTAGTGTTTTCCAGCACCTGAATTTCCTGGTTCAAGCGCCAGGCAAAATTGATAAACTCTTTTCCCGGGGTGGTGGGGGTAGCTGGTTGCCCATGGGTGCGGGACATCATTGGAACACTTTTATAATCCAGGGCCTTTTTCTCAATTTCCGCCACAAAGGTTTTAAGCAGCTCAACCACCAGGTCCTTGCCTTTTTTAAGCATAAGCCCGTATGCCGTATTGTTGATATCTTCAGAAGTGCATGCAAAATGTACCCATTCCCGTATTGGGGCCAGCCCTGCCGCATCCAACGCTTCTTTAATAAAATATTCCACGGCTTTTACATCATGATTGGTCCGGGATTCTATCTCCTTGACCCTGAGTGCATCATCCGCATTAAACTCATTTATCAAAACATCCAGCCTCGATAAATCCAAGGGCTGATCAGCCTGTACAACTTCATGAAGCTTTAAATCCGTTATCAGAAATTTGAGCCATTTAAGTTCAACATGAATCCTGTGGTGAATCAGTCCGGATTCACTGAAAATATTTGAAAGAACACCGGTAAGACGGGCATAACGTCCGTCTATGGGTGTGATGCATGAGACGTGTTTCATTCTTTCTCCATAAATAAATAATTGTGTTGATTTTGTAATAAATTACAATAACAGATCAACCTTATCTTGACAATCCTCAAGGATTTAAAGTATTTTACGAACCTGTTTTTATTAATCTTTGAAGAAGCGAGCTTTGTGTGCCGCTGGAGTAAATAGTTATTATGGCACTGACCAAAACGATTATTGCAGAAAAAATACAAAATGAACTGGACCTCTCAAGAACCGTTGCCTATGAGGTCATGGAAGAATTCCTTGAAATTATAAAAGAGACCATTTCAAGTGGTGAGGATATTATGATTTCAGGTTTCGGCAAATTTTGTGTTAATGAAAAAAAAGCAAGAAAGGGACGCAACCCTGCAACCGATGAAGAGATGACGCTTCCGGCCAGACGGGTTGTCACCTTTAAATGTTCCGGAAAACTTCGGGACTTGATCAATTCCGACACCAAATAAAACGATGTTTTTATCTGACGCGACGATCACCAACATTATTCTTGTTACGCTCATTGTTGATTTTACAATGAATTATGTGGCTGATCGTCTGAACATCGGCAGGCTCACAACGCATCTGCCTGAGAAATTTTCAGATGTCTATGACCAAAAACGGTATGAACAGTCCCAGCATTATCTTAAGGCCACCACCCGATTGGGTACGATCACGTCGACCATTGATCTTGCTGTTCTTTTAGCCTTCTGGTTCCTGGGCGGGTTCGGTGCCCTTGATGCTTTTGTCAGGGGAACCGGATGGTCTTCCATTGGCTGCGGACTTTTATTCATCGGTATCCTTGCAGGATGCAAATTTATTATATCCCTGCCCTTTTCCATCTATTCCACCTTTGTCATAGAAGAAAAGTTTGGTTTTAATAAAACCACACCAAAGCTCTTTGTTCTGGATCTGCTGAAATCCATGATTTTATCCCTGGCATTAGGCATCCCTTTGCTATCTGCCATATTCTGGTTTCTGGAAAGCACGGGTCCCTGGGCCTGGATGATCTGCTGGGGTGTGACCACAGCTTTCATCCTGGCGGTTCAATACATTGTGCCCACATGGATCATGCCTTTATTCAATAAGTTCACCCCCCTTGAAGACGGTGAATTAAAAGACAAACTTTTTGCTTATGCGAAAACCATTGATTTTCCTTTGACTCAGATCTTTGTCATGGACGGCTCCAAACGCAGCACCAAGTCCAATGCGTTTTTCACAGGGTTTGGTAAAAACAAACGCATTGTGCTGTTTGACACCCTGATCAACGCCCATACTCCGGATGAACTTCTGGCCGTACTTGCCCATGAAATGGGGCATTTCAAAAAAAAGCATATCCAGCGGCGCCTGATTTTCGGCATTCTTCAGATGGGGGTTATTTTTTACCTTCTGTCTTTATTCATTACCCAGAAAAGTTTATTTACGGCATTTTATGTGGAGACACCGTCTATATATGCCGGTCTTGTTTTTTTCAGTATTCTCTTTTCCCCCGTTGACCTGATCATCTCCATTATCATGCAGTTCTTCTCAAGAAAAGATGAGTACGAAGCAGACCGATTTGCCGCGTTGACAACAAAAAAGGCCGGCGCCTTGATAACGGCTTTAAAAAAACTCAGTGCGGATAATCTTGCCAACCTTACCCCACACCCTTTTTATGTATTTTTAAATTACTCCCATCCGCCACTATCACAACGCGTTGCAGCCATGGAAAAAATTAAAAGTACGGTCTGATATCATGAAGCGGCTTTTAGTATTTTCGGATCTTCACGGCTATTTACCGGCCTGGCTCACTGTAAAAGCCTTAGCAGGCCCCGGTGATGCCGTTGCCATTGCAGGGGATTTGTTTGATACAAGGTATGGCAACTACAATGAACCTGATTTTGCCCCGGACCAGATCCGGTCAATGATTGCCGACCTGGATTTTAAACTTTTTTATATTTACGGCAATTGTGATGTGGAGGGATTCTGCAAAGGATTTTCCCATGAACTGAGCTTTCAGGCCTTTAATAAAACCATTTTCATGCATCACGGCCATCAGGATACCCTGAGAATCCCCCAAGGAACGGATATCATTATCCAGGGACACACCCACCTGCCCCATTTAGAAAAAACTCAAAATTGCATCCACCTGAATCCAGGCTCCATCGCACTGCCTAGAAACAATACGCCCACCTTCGCCGTCAT
>DATFIL010000178.1:0-4079 GCA_035270145.1 Desulfobacter sp.
AATTACGAGGAAATCATGTATGAAGGATACGGACCCGGCGGCGTAGCCGTGATGGTGGAATGCCTCACGGATAACAAAAACCGGACCATTGCCGATGTCAGGTATATTTTTAACAAAGCAGGCGGCAATGTGGGTACGGACGGTTGCGTGGCCTGGATGTTTGATAAAAAGGGCGTGATTACCATTTCCAAAGAAAACACAGACGAAGATACCCTCATGGAAGTGGCCCTTGAGGCCGGGGCTGAAGATATCAAGGACGAAGGGGACAGCTTTGATGTGCTCACCGCACCCGAGGAATTTGATGTGGTCAAGGATGCCATTGATGGCGCACAAATCACCTATGAGGTGGCTGAAATTTCCATGGTTCCCCAGAACACCACCGCTGTATCAGGCAAAGAAGCCGAGCAGATGATCCAATTTATGGAGGCCTTGGACGATTGTGATGATATCCAGAATTTTTATACCAACGCCGATATCCCGGACGAGGCTTTTGAAGCGATGTAATTTTTTTTAAAAAATTAAATAAAAAGCCGCCATGATTATCATGGCGGCTTTTTCATCAAAATTCGCATAAACAGTTTCACTCGATAATCCAGTTTTCAGGCTCAAAGGCCGGCCAGTTCATATTCAATCTCTTCGAAAATATCTTCGATTTTATACAAGGCTTTGTCCGCATCGGAAAACTTCCAGTCAGCGATGTGCGCCTCAATCTCGGCGTAATGTCTTTTTAATCGACCCTTTTGTTTGAGCAAAACATCCTTTACTTTTGGATTTCCATCCAAGTCGTAAAGCAATTTGTCCAGTCTTGCCACGAGGTCGTAAAGGGCCGGATCATCGTATTCTTTGATGGCCTTGGCATGGATGAGGTTCCCGGCCAGCTTGGGGTATGCGGCCTTAAATCCTTTTGTATAAATGGGTCGTACATCGACCGTTAATTGCATGTATTGGCTCATGATTTTTCTTCTCCTTTTCTCGGGACAGGCTAGACCAATTAGATCAAGCTTCCTGGTGAACCGTAATCTGGGGAAAGGGAATATTCCAGTTGTATTGAGAGGCTGCGTCAACGCACCATCGTTGGATGCTTCGTCTCAAGCGGTTGTACAGGGGCGCCTGGCTGCCTTTGAAATCGGCAATAACCACAAGATCCAGAGATGAGGCACCGGCTTCCGCAAATTCCACCCTCAGATTCAGCAGGTCTTCGGCATACCCTTCTTGTTCAATATTTTTTTGGATAAAGGCTGATAAAAGTTCAGGAATTGTCGCGGTGGCATCTTTCTGGAGACCGTAATCAATACCGAAGGTTTCCTTAATTCTGAAATTTACAGAAAGATTCAAGGGCGTCATGGCCAGGAAATCAGCAGTCTGGTAGGTCTTTTTGGCACCCCCTCTTAATACCAGTTCCACGGTTTCATGACTCAACCGGGTCACGCCGCCCCGGGTGCCGTCGGAAAGGATCACCCAGTCATTTTTCCGGCAGGGGAACCAGGATTCCTTTGGATCAAAGTTCCTCGATGTTTTGTCAAGAAGCTCGCTGATGGGGAGTCGCAACGTAATTCCCAAATCAGGATTTTCCAGCAGGCTATAAAAATTGATATGCTTGACCAGCCAGGGGACGCCCCGGTACATCATGCGTTCTCCTTCCCTGACCGAACCGATGTTAAGCATCAGTCTGCTCTTGTCCACGTACATGGGCAATGTATACTTGACTGCCCATATCACCCCCAGAATAAAAATAATGACCAGGGAGAGCAGGACCCAGTCCTCCACAAAATAAAAGACGGCAATAACCGCCAGAACCGTCAGGACAAGGGTCATGCCCCGATACATCAGTTCTATCAACCTGATATGAAAAGGGCGATACGCTAGTTTGTATCCAGGCACAAGGCGGATCAGGGTCTGGTAGATAAACTTAATTAACAACACCACACCAATGCAGGTGAGAATGGCCAAAAACAGATACAATCCCCGGCTTCTGAAAAATTTTTTAACAGAGTCCTGGGTGCTGTCAAGGAGCGAGGACTCTTGCCGCTCAATTTCGTCAAGTTTAAGCTGGACCAGATCCACCTTATTTTTTATCTGTCTTTCAAGGCCTTTGTACTCGGGCAGGATATCTTTAAGTGCGGTTTCCAGCGCCGGGGTTTTGGCTTGCCGGATCAAAGACTCAATACGGGTTCTGGCCTTGATTGCCACAGGAAGCAGCTCCTGGTATTTGGCCAGTTCATCATTGAGTTTTGATTTATGCCTGGCTTTGACCGTGAGCCGCTTAAGTTCCATAATCCCGGGTTCGGCCAGGGAGAGCAGTTCATTTTTCCAATCAAACCGCTCTTTTTTATTGGCCTCAAACAAACCAATCTCAACACCTGTGGCGGTCATTTCAAAATCAGTCACAGCGTTCGACAGTTTCTTATCCAGTTCGGCTATATCTTCGATGAGATATTGCTTTTCGGTTTCGGAACTGGTCTTGGCCATGGCCTGTTTCTTTTCATCCATGCGCTGTTTTAGCGTTGCTTTGCTTTTGACAATGGATTTGAGAATTTCAAGGGTATTCTGTTGCGCGTCAGCTTCCGACGTTGACTGCGCATCAGTCTCACCCTGGGTCTGGGCCGCAACCCCAGGCGCCGAAGAAGCAGCCGGATTCTCCTGGCTGATGGCGATACAAGGCAACAGAATCAATGCTGTAATGATAAGTGCTAGGTATTTTTTCATATGCTCATTCTCCGGTCCTTTGTTAAATCAAAAAAGGGGCGAAACGCATAAAATGCCTTCGCCCCTAAACCATTACGATTTTAATTGAACCTTATTCTTCTTTTTCGGCATCTGATTCTTTTTTGCCGGCATCTGCCATCATTTTGAGCATGGCATATTTTTCCTCAACCTCTTCTCCAAGGGCGGCCCTTAACCGTTTGGACTCTTCAGGGAAACTTTTTTCCAGGGCCGCAAACCGCACTTCACCGCTTAAGAACTCCTGCAGGGTGCCGTCGGGTTGTTTGGAGTCAAGGGTAAAGGGATTTTTACCTTCATGGGTAAGCTGGGGATTAAACCGGAAAATGGGCCAGTAACCGGATTCAACAGCCAATTTCATTTCTTCCTGGGTTTTACCCATACCTTTTTTGATGCCCTGGTTGATGCATGGGGCATAGGCGATGATCAGGGAGGGTCCGGGATAGCTTTCCGCTTCCAGGAGCGCCTTGAGCGTCTGGTTCTTATTGGCACCCATGGAGATGGTGGCAACATAGATATACCCATAACTCATCATCATCCGGGCCATATCTTTTTTCCCGATTTTCTTTCCGGATGCGGCATATTTGGCAATGGCACCGGTGGGTGTGGCCTTGGAGGACTGACCGCCCGTGTTGGAGTAGACTTCGGTATCCAGCACCAGGATGTTAATGTCATCCCCGGATGCCAGTACATGGTCCACACCGCCGAAACCAATATCATAGGCCCAGCCGTCACCGCCAAAAACCCAGTGGGATTTTTTTACGAACAGATCATGCTCATCATGGATCTCTTTAAGAATGCCCGACGAGGCATCTTTAAGCAGACGTGTAAGCTCATCACCGTATTTTTTGGACGATTCAAGATTGTCCATGCCGGCGATCCAACCTTCCATGGCAGCTTTAAGATCATCGGAAACACCCTGTTCAATGGCCTTTTCCATCTTTGCAGCCAGGCTTTTACGTCTGGATTTTGTGGCCAGCAGCATACCGTAACCGTATTCGGCAGCATCCTCAAACAGGGAAGATGCCCAGGCAGGACCCTGACCGTCGGCATTGGTACAATAGGGCATAGACGGTGCAGATCCGCCCCAGATGGAGGAACAGCCCGTGGCATTGGCAACGGTCATTCTCTCGCCAAAAAGCTGGGTGATCAGTTTTACATACGGGGTTTCTCCGCAGCCTGAACACGCGCCGGAAAATTCAAGCAGCGGTTTCCAGAACTGGCTGCCCTTAAGGCTATCCCGTTTCATGACATCGGTCTTGAATGGAACAGTCAAAGAAAATTTATGATTTTCTTTTTCCACATCCACCTGGGATGCCAGAGGTTTCATTTCAAGGGCTTTTGTCTTGGCCGGGCAG
>DATFIL010000179.1:0-2666 GCA_035270145.1 Desulfobacter sp.
GGATCTGACTTATTTAAGAATTTTTTTGAGTTTGTCTGAAATGGCCTCTGCTGTAAACGGCTTGACCACGTAATTGGAGACACCGGCTTGTACGGCTTCTATGACGTTTTGTTTCTGGGCTTCTGCCGTGACCATCAGGAAGGGTGTTTTTTTATACTCCGTGCTGGCTCGTACCTTTTTCAACAGTTCGAGCCCCGTCATTTTGGGCATGTTCCAGTCGGAAATAATCAGATCAATCTTCTGGCTTTCAAGGATATTCAACGCCGTTGTCCCATCATCGGCCTCCACCAGATTTTTAAAACCAAGCTGTTTTAAAATATTCTTCAGAATACGGCGCATGGTCGCAAAATCGTCAATTATTAAAATCTTGATGGATGTGTCCATTGCCATATTCTCCTCGTTAATTGGATTGAAACCCAGCTTCTATCTATCAAAACACACCTCAATTGTAAAATTTCCACTATCGGTTTGAAAGGGGATCGCAATTTTAGGTCCACTCCCATAATGCCTGATGGTATGTTTTTTGCCAGTGATCACTGATGGTATGGCAGCCCTGAAAATCTTTCCCATTTCATCAAGTTCCCGTCGGGCCTGTCCGGAAATCATATTTGTCAATTCCCCAACGGCATCGGCGATATCATCGTTAAGTCCGTCTATTTTTTCTCCGAACATGTTGGATACCACTGTTAAAATACATTTTTCTTCAAAGGTAACGGCAATGGTTCCCTGGGCGGCCCCGGTCAGTCCCATGACACCGGTTACATCACCCACGGCGATATTATTTTTTTTCAGGTAGGGTTTTTCCGCTTTAACTGTAACAAAAGCCATTGTTTCCAGTACGTTAATAGTTGCATTGATGAATGGATTTATCAGTGTAACATCCAATGTCCAACACCTCCAGCCGGTTTTAAATTATACCCAATATACTGCCGGGAAAACTAATCTTTGCCTTCAATATTATATAAAACCAACATTTTTAAATGGGTATATGTATCGAGGTCCATGGACTCAAACTCTACCCCGAATCCGGCATCCGTATGTCTGACGATTCGTCCCTGAATTTCCAGCTTGAGATCATCTATTGCCCTGGACAGATAAACAGTCACCCGGCACGCCGTATCTAAGGACGGCCGCTTGTCTGTTTTGACAAACAGGCCTTTCCGGCTTAAATCTTTTGAATTGGCCATAAATTGAACATTTTGTCCGGACACATCAAGCATATGAATTTCAATTTTGGTTGTAAACGTTACCCTGGAATATTTTCGCCTGTCATCTTTGTCCGAAATGCTCAATGCAGTTTCACTCCACGCTAAACATCTAAAATATTTTACTCAATAATTTCTCAGATTAGATTAGCATATTTCATTTTTGGGCTCAAGCCATTAAAAATCATCCGGCAGGCCTTGATCCGCCATCTGCCGGAAAACAGCCACCACCTCAGGATCAAACTGAGTGCCGGAATTCTCATTTATTATGCCAAGGATAACATCCTTCTCCATTTTTTTGCGGTAGGCCCTGTCCGAGGCCATGGCGTCATAACAGTCGGCAACGGACAATATCCTTGCCAGTTTAGGAATCTGTTTTCCTTTAAGGCCGTCGGGATATCCCGTGCCGTCAAAACGTTCGTGATGATGCCGGATAATTTTCGCTTCTCGGCCCCACAGACCCAGTTTGCTTATAATATCAGCGCCGATGACTGGATGCTCTTTTATTTTTTCGTATTCATCTTTGGTCAGGCGTCCGGGCTTTAAGAGGATATCATCCCTGATACCTATTTTACCGATATCATGAAGGCTGCCTGCCACATTAATAATGTCCAGCTCTTCTTCTGTACACCCCATTTCCTCGGCAACCATTTGGGCGGCTCTGGCCACTCTGGTGGAGTGCTTGCGGGTATAAAGATCCCGGACTTCAAGGGCCGTAACAAATGCAAACAGGGTGAAAAACAAATTTTCATATATGTTTTCATATAAAGCGATATTTTCAATACCCGAGGCAGCTTTCTGGGTGATAAAGCTCAAATAGTAAAGATCCTCTCCTTTAAAAAACCACGGCCCTTGGAAAATATAAGCCGAAACAACACCAAAGATTTTATCCCGGATTTTTAATGGTGCAACCATAAAGGAGTGTACCTGCCCTTGCATTGATGGGATACCGGACGCATCTGCAATAAGACAGGGTATGTAATCGCTGCCTAAGGACTCTAGGATAAATGCTTTTTCCTGTTCCGGAATGTCCATGGAATAGGCTGCCGGGTGTTTCTGATTTTCCGCACCAGCCTTGTCCACAAGGACCAGGGAACTATCCTGTTCTGAATAAACATGAAAAAAAACCATGTCCGCCTTGAGTTCTTCGACGCCTAAGCGGTAAACCTTGTTAAAAATTTCGTAGCTGGAATCAATGGCGGAAAAATCCTCCATGATCCGGTTTAACGTATTGACTTCCGCCACTTTTTTGACCAGTTCGTTGTTGAGTTGGTGCAGTCGCTCCCGACGTTCCACTTCTTCCTTGAGAATCAGATTTTCAACAAAAAGTTCGCGTTCGCGCATTATCCTGCGAAGGGTCAGCTCCATCTGCTCAAGGTTCACCGGTTTGATCAGGTAATCCACAACGCCGTTTTTCAGGGTCTGGATAGTATTTTCAAGGGAGGGATACCCGGTCATTAC
>DATFIL010000180.1:0-3603 GCA_035270145.1 Desulfobacter sp.
GGGACGGGGTACATGTTTATCAATCCGGAGTCATAACCAAGATGTTCCGGGCCATGACAATCAAGCGCCTTTATCTGAAAATCCTTTTGACCTTTCTGGGCATTCTTCTTATCACCATCCTGATGACCATTGGTCTGTTCATCGCGACTGCCGGGTGTTGTTATAAATCCTATTTGAACGAACAGACCATTGCCAAACTTAGAATATTTAAAATCATGGTACAAAAGGAAGTCGACCGGCATAAAGACATTCCGGCAGAAAAAAATCCGGATCTTATCCAGCTTTTCGATACCTGCACGGCATTGTTCGATGTCAAACTCTGGATAACCGAACCCGGGGAGCATATTACATTTCAAAATTTTGAAGGGCCGGTGGATTTTCTGCCCGACAGAGCCCGTCGACAGATCCATCACGACAGCGGAATCACGCTTTATCATTATATACTTAAATTGAACAAATACTATGCCATCATACCTATCAGTAACCGGAGTCAAGGATTTCACCTTCATCTTTTTGTGGACACCAGAAAGACCAGTCGCCATGAAGGATTTTTTTTAATGGGGCTTATTGTCGTCGGCATAGCCGCCACCCTGATGCTGTTCCCGACGATTTCGTACATCACCCGCCGGATAAACCGACTGAATCAGTCTGCCCTTGAATTTGCCGGTGGAAATCTGTCTGTGAGAACAGATATCAAAGGCCAGGATGAGATTGCCAAACTCGGGGATACATTCAATCTGATGGCAGACCGGTTAGAGCGACTGGTGGGCAATGCCAAGGAACTGACGGCCAATGTGTCCCATGAATTACGGTCGCCCCTGACGCGGCTAAGGGTTTCCAAGGAACTGATCAGAGACAAGCTGGAACAGGGCGCTTCGAATGATGCTATCATGCGATTATTAAACAACATGGGATCAGATATCAGGGATCTTGACACCCTGATAGAAGAAACGCTGGCCCTTTCCAAAATGAATTATCAGGAACAGACCCTGGCACCTGAGACGTTCATATTTTCCGATTTTATGAAATCCATGCTGGACCCATACCATCCGCTATTGAGCAGTAACGATCTAATCCTTGACCTTGACATCCGGGATTCCGGCAAGGCCCACCAGGATAAGGCACTGCTTAAATCAGTTTTTTCCAATCTCATGGACAATGCAATAAAATATTCCCCACCCGGCAATACCATCCATTTGTCTGCCGGAACCGTCCCTCCCAAGGGCCTTGAGTTCTCAATCACCAATCCCTGCGCACCGATGAACCAAGAGGATCTTGATCGCCTGTTCAATCCGTTTTTCCGTATTCCCGGGCAAAAAGCACCGGGAACAGGACTTGGACTGGCCATTGCAAAAAAACAGATCTTGCGTTGCAAGGGCACCATCCATGCAGAACATAACGGCCGGGAAATTTGCTTGACCGTTTATCTACCGTAATTTTCTAAAGAATAATATTTAAAATTCGCCGCAAAGGTTCGGCCGCACCCCAGAGCAACTGATCACCCACAGAAAATGCCGTGAGAAAATTTTCACCGATATTCATTTTCCGGATTCTGCCTACAGGTACGTTCAGGGTACCTGTCACTGCGGCAGGTGTCAGTTCCTTTATGGAATCTTCTTTATTGTTGGGGATTACCCGGACCCAGTCATTATTGGCAGCCATGGCGGCATTGATCTCGTCTAAAGGGATATTCTTTTTCAACTTGATGGTGAACGCCTGGGAATGGCAGCGCATGGACCCGATGCGAACGCACTGGCCGTCAATGGGGATGGGATTGCCCGAACGACCCAGGATTTTATTGGTTTCCACAAACCCTTTCCACTCCTCCCGGGTCTGGCCATTGTCCATGGCCCGGTCAATCCAGGGGATAAGACTGGCCCCCAGGGGAACGCCCCAGTTTTCAACGGGATAAGCATCGGACCGCAAGGTGTCGGTAACCGTTCGATCAAGATCAAGAATTGCTGCGGCAGGATCATCCAGAATCGGGGCGGCCTTGTCACCAATGGTTCTCATTTGTGCCACAAGCTCTCTCATATTTTTAGCACCTGCTCCGGAAGCCGCCTGGTAGGTCATGGAGGTCAGCCATTCCACCCAGTCATTTTCAAAAAGCCCGCCCAGGGCCATCAGCATTAACGATACCGTGCAGTTGCCGCCGACAAAGTTTTTAATTCCCTTGGATATCGCCGTTTCAATAACCGGCAGGTTGACCGGATCCAGAACAATAATGCTCTGCTCATCCATCCTTAAGGTGGATGCCGCATCAATCCAATACCCGCCCCAGCCCCGCTCGGCCAGTTTGGGACGCACGGCTTCGGTGTAAGAACCGCCCTGACAGGTCACCACAATGTCCATATCCATAAGTGTATCAATATCAAAAGCGTCAATGAGTTCCGAAGGACCCTGCCCCACATCAGGGCCGGTTTGTCCGGCCTGGGACGTGGTGAAAAAAAACGGCGTAAATTTTTGAAAATCATTCTGTGCAGACATTCTTTCCATGAGCACGGAACCCACCATGCCCCGCCAACCAACTATTCCGACTTTTTTCATATCCTTTATCCTTTCTACTACAAGCGTGTAATTTAAATTTTAAGTCTTATTGCATAGCTGCTTTTTTTAAAAAAAGCCAGGGGCAGATAAAAAAATCAGTAATTCTAAATTTGAGTCGGTAAGCCATCTTGCTCTTAATCTTGCTCATGCTCTTGCTCGCAAAAATAGGGGACAGAGCACGTTTTTATTGTGGCGTTCCGTGCATTGATTTGATGTTTAAGGGGCACAGTATCTCACATGATCGGTATTCTCAAATCGCATCCGTTTTTTTACTCGATGATCCAGTTTTAAAACTTTTTTGCAAATAAAGATTGAATATCAACGTTAATCCTGTTTAATAGACATTTCCAGACCATTATGTTTATTATTTTGACCATGGGCCTAAAGCTTAGGAACGGGTCTTAAATAACTTGCCCATTTTACTGTATCCGGGAGGCTCGCGCTCCCAGGTTAAGTTATTTCGTTCTCATTCCTTAACAGCCTTAATGTTTAGGAAATTTATGGAATACAGATTTGATATTGATAAAGTACGCAACACAATACTAACAATAGATCCGTTTGAGTTCCCTGAAAAGTTACCGGAACTCATAGAGCTTATTGATTATTATGCTGTCTTCTTAACCAAGGCTTATAACACTACATTGGAAATTTCCAAACGGTTGGGAGCCACGCAATATTTTAATTATTCTGTCTGGGCTTTTATGACAGCAGGCCCCGCTTTCATTGCAGCAGAACAACAAGATGCTGATGAAGGCTTTGAATGGCAATTGAATTTTTTAAACGGTCTGTCCAGAGTTGTGCTTGAAAATATTAATAAAGTCCTGGCAGCACCTTTGGTTCCAGGGAAGTTTCCAGAACATTGGATTGTTTCTTTGGGGTAAAAAAGCACGCGGCATTTTTATTTTGACCATGGACCTTACCTATATGCCGACCTCCCAAAAAAGTGCCTCAAAACTGGATTATCGAGTCTAAGATCAAAATCAGGATATATCTTTATATAAAATCAAACATGATTACGATTGATTACATGAGCCCGACTCACTGACACGCATTTCT
>DATFIL010000181.1:0-9068 GCA_035270145.1 Desulfobacter sp.
GAACCCCAGTTCACTGGCAAGGGAATCGGCAAGACTCACCACAAGCAGTTCCTTGTCCGTATTATCTTCAGACTGCTCCCAGTGGTGAAATTCGGCAATTTTTATAAAGTGTTTGGAAAAGTGCATTTTTTTAAGCAGGACTCCGCCGAAGGTGGTATGGATTTCGTGAATAACAAGCTGCAGATCCTTATCACTGATACAGACATCCGGATACATGTCTACAAATACCTTCATTAAAAGCATTTTGCCGATATCATGGACCAGGCCCATCAGAAAAATGCTTTCCAGATTATCAAAGCCTTTTTCTTCGGCCAGGCGTCTTGCCAGGGTCGCCACGGCAAAAGAGTGAACCCATAGACTGTCCATTTCGGTTTTAAGCGCGTCATTTTCTGAATCAAAAAGGTTTCTTGTTGCAAGGGCCGAACATACGCCCAGGGTGTGTTTAAGGCCAAGCCTTACCAGCGCACCATTAAGACTGTCTACATCGTCCAGGCCCTTGTAAAGCGAGGAGTTGGCAATGGCGATTAGCTTGCCTGAGATCAGCAGATCCTTTTCCACAATTTTTGCCAGATCATCAACACAGGGGTCCTTGTCGGCCAATAGCTCCTCTAAATCCTTGACAATGCTCGGGAACACCGGCAGTCGAATTTTGCCCGAATAAAATCGTTTGATGATCTCGGCCACGCCGGCGTTGTAGGATATACCTGCTTGGTCATTTTTTTCTGCGATGGCAGGCTCAAAACCCATCTGGGACAAACTTTGGATCAACTGGACCTGGGTCACCGGTTTTGTGAGGTACCCGTTGCACCCGCGTTTGATGCAGGCATTGATTGTGCCCAAATTCATCCGGGCGGTTATCATTAGAATTTTTACCCAGTCGTTTTTGGGAATTTTGTCCATAGCCTCTTTTTTACGGATGTGTTCAAGCAGTTGCCGGCCGTCCATGCCGGGCATGGACACATCAAGGGTGATGACATCAAAGGGTTGTTTTTCCGCCTGGGCCTTGTCAAGCTCTGCCAAGGCGGCCTTGGCGCTGTTCACGGCCACGCAGCTACCCATATGCGCTATTTTTGAAAGCAGAATTGTTCTGGATATTTCTTCGTCATCCACAATGAGGATTTTCATCAAGGCCCTCCATGATTACGGCTTGGGACGTTGTTCCGTCCACGAGGATTCTTACAGGCCTGTCAAATCGGATGTGTTTCAAATACCGGGTGGTCGTGGCAGGTTCCAGGCTGGAGAGAAAATCATAATCAATAAAATTGTTACCCTTGTCCTGTACGGTCATATATGGAATGCCAAGGGAGGTGATGTTCTGAAAAAAATGGGATCCCTGGGAAAAATCCGCCTTGATGCTTTCAATCGTGGTCTCCACCATGCACCCCACGTTGGAAATATCGTTCCATACCACGGGAATACCCAGCCATCGCTCCGAAGACCCCCAGCGTCCAGGTCCGATGAGCACATATTTTGTTCCGGTATCATTGAACATGGCATTAATTTTGTTAATTTCCCCTGCCACCAAAGGCATTTTATTCGGTTCGAAGGTTTTGGGATCCACATACACGATATCCCGGATATCCTTGTATTCACCGTTGCCAAGGGAAAGGGTGGAATGGCAGAATGCGTTTTTAAGATCTTTTTCCGTAATTGTTACGCCAAAGTTCTGCTTATATTGGCCCATGGGCCGGATCTGCAGCAGGGAGAAGCGCGGCCTTGACCGGACACCTTCAACGGGCAGGTCCACGGTAAATTCAATTTCAACGGATGTGCCCATCCAACCGGCCCCTAAGGCTGTGACTTCGGCCAGGATATCTGCCAGGGGAAAGCTGTTGTATTTGAGAATATTGGCAAAAGTAAGCACAGGAAAATCTTTGTCGGAAAACCGGTCCCGGATACGGTCATCCTGCATATTAAAGGTGGAGCAAAGCACCCGGACGGCCGGATGGTCCTTGGCATCGGCAATGTCCAGTCTGGTCAGGCTGGGATCTTCACCAATGCCGAAAAATTTTTCAGGGCTCGGTAATCCGTCCATTTTCAGGGCGTAAAAATATTTTTGTGAATTTTCCATAATATCATCAATCATGGAAAACTGGGGCAAAAATTGTGGATACTTCGGGCAGAACCGAAGTGTTTTTCCGCCGTCCACGACAATTTTTCCAAGCCCCAGTGCAATATAGGAAATGCCCTCTTCGGCTTTGAGATGGGCGATGGGATAAAAATTATAGGACTTGGCCACACCTGAGATAGAAGGATAAAAATAGTTTTTGTGCCGGGTTCCGGTGATCTCCTGGAGCACCACAGCCATCTCTTCGTCCTGGGTTCTGTGCATGGTGGACCGGGCATAGGATCTCGGGGCTTTCAGATAGGTTGAGGCATATACCAGTTTTACGGCCGTGATCAGGTGCTCAAGGCGTTTTTCAGTGCTTGTGTCGGTATTGGGGAGCATATAGGTTTTATAAAGCCCCGCAAAGGGCTGGTAATGGGAGTCTTCAAACCGTGACGAAGATCTGACGGCAATGGGGTAATGCACATTTTGAATATAGGCCCTTAAATTTATTTTCAGCCGGTCGGGCAGTTCTGCTTTAAGAAAACGCTCTACCACCTGGGTGTCATCCGGCACGTTGTCCTGTTCTAAAAGCTGGGCCAGTTTGTTTTTTTCCACAAACATGTTGAATTCGTCCGTGGCAATGACAAAGGTCTGGGGAATGGTTATATCAATATCCGGGAACTTTTGGCCCAAAGAAGGCTCTATGCCCAGCTGATAGGACATGAACGCAAGCCCCCTTGCCTTGCCGCCTAAGGACCCGGTTCCGATTTTCATGAAATCCGCGTCCGCGTCAAATTTTTCCGGGTCAAATTGAATGACAAGCCCTTGGCGGGAGTCTCTGCGCCGGGAGCGGATGCGCTCAATGAGAAACCGCTTAATTTCTGATGCATCAAGGAAATCGTCAATGGTATAGGGCTTGAGGCTCAGGGCAAAATTGACTTCGTTGCGGGCAAGCAGCCATCGGGAAAAATCATTGTGCCTGGCATGGTGGATCACGGATGCGTCGGGGATATCCGGCAGCAGCTTTTCAACCGCCCTTAAATTGGAAGCCCGGGCAATTTCACTGTTGTCCGGCATGCGGAACACAAACGCCCCGAATCCCAGATGTGTGACAAAAAAGCTTTTGATCTGATCATGGAGGTTGTTTGACTCTTTATTGATAAACTGGGCTTCTATGGCTTCTGCAATGTTTCTATTGTTTTCCTCCGTACTCAGGATCAGGACGGGCAGGTCCGGGTGTTCCGATTTGATCCGGGTCAAAAGTTTGCGGCCGGCATGGGGATCTTTCTCCCCGTTAATGGGGTAGCGCATATCCGTAAAAACGCTGAGTACATAGGGCCTGTAACGCTCAAACAATGCCATGGCCTGCTCATAGTCGTGGGCCAGCAGAATTTTGGGTCGGCCCTTTCTTTTTAAAATCCTGTGCTCTTCATTAATGGAATCATCCATGACCAACTGGGTCTGGATGACGATGTGTTTGTACAGGAGAGGCAGCAAAGAAGAGTAATGATACGGGGAATCCTCTACCATTATAATAACCCGGACCTTTGCATTTTGCGTATCAAAGGCCACATTTTTTTCATCTTCAAAATTTTTTATAATGGCCAGCAGCAGGTGGGCCTTTCCGCCCCAGATATAGCTCCGGTCAACAACGGCTCCCTGGTTTGCATTTGCATACTGTTTAATATCGCTGGTATCGTGGAACATCGGGTAAAAGGGGATCTGTGAATATTGCGCCTTCACCTGTCTGCCAAAGGCGTAGACGTCCATCCCGGTCAGTCCCGGCATGGCAAGGATCAGGTCAAACTGTTTGCGTTCAAGTTGTTCAAAGGCTTCCGTAACTGAGAACGCAAGGGTCAGTTTCGGGGGGTTGGACAGATTCAGCCCCTCATATTCATTGATAATCCGGTTTGACAGTCGGCCCTCTTCTTCCATAATAAACGCATCATAGGGGCTGGATACCAGAAGAATATCCGCCACCCTATAGGCCATAATCTCATGATAAATTTTTATATGAGGTGCATCAGCGCCTGTTTGGTCTGTTTTCATGACTTTTCCCGAATTATTTAATTCATGCCCATGGGTTTTTTTAAGATTCAGTATAACTGGTATTTTACAAGCTTTCCATCCAACCCCCCGATTTCCAGATCTCTTTTCCAGGATGGTGCCAAGGGCAAGTGTTTGATAAAGCTTGGGTCGCCGAAATAGATATAGGCTGTACAGCTTTTGCACTGTTCTTTTAAAAACCGACCCAATTCGTTATAAAATAATTTCATGTTCTGATCCTTGCCCATGCGGATGCCGTATGGTGGATTACTAATAATGACGGTATTTTCAACCGGTTTAAGCTGTCTGAAATCTGATAGATCCACGTCAATTTTTCCGCCATGGTGAAGTCCCATCAGGTTGGTTCTGGTTGCTTCAACGGAAGCTTCGTCTATGTCACTGCCCCGGATAAGCCCCCTGGGTAATGGCCGGATGGCTTCGTCTGCTGCCGCTTTCACCGCCTCCCATTTCTGGGCATTGAAATCCGGCAGACGCTCAAATCCAAACTGTTCACGAAAAATCTGGGCCGGAATCCGACTGTAATGCATCAACGCTTCGCACAGAAGGGTTCCGGATCCGCACATGGGATCAAGTAACGGTGCTTCTCCATGCCATCCGCTTAGGGCGATAATGCCTGCGGCCACGGTTTCCTGCATGGGGGCAGAAACCCTGGCTTCCCTGTATCCCCGCTTGTGTAAAGGCCCTGAACCGGCGTCAATGGAGATGGTGGCCCGATCTTTATGCACATGAACATTGATCATGATCCAGGGCGCCTGGGTATTTACTGAAGGCCGACGGTTGGTCCTGTCCCTGAAATAGTCGGCAATGGCGTCCTTGACCCTTAATCCTGCAAAATTGGAATGGGTGATCTGTGACTCAGACACGTTGGCCGCGATGGAAAAGGTTTTTTTGGGCGTTAAAAATTCTTCCCAGCGGATTGTTCTGGCGCCCTTGTACAAGGCATCCTTGTCCTTGCATTCAAACTCGACCAGGGGGACAAGCACCCGTGACACCAGGCGGGAAAGGTAGACTATTTTATAAAATGTGGATTTATCCGCTTCAAACCAGATGCCCCGGAACACGCGTTGTGTATTTTTTCCACCAAGGTCCTGGATCTCTTTCAACGCCAGATTCTTGACACTTTCAGCCACCTGGGCAAAATAGCGGGATTCCCGCTCGTAAATATATTTAAGTTTTGCCAGTTTCCGGGTTCTGCCCTGCCCCTTCTGGAGAATGGCCTTTTTGGGTATGTTCAACTTGGGTTTCTATGCCTCCTGGTAAATTTAAATTCAACCGACTGTTACAACCTGTCGAGATTTTATATCAAATTTCTTTGCTATCCGGCAAGATCGATAAATTGCCGGATATATTTGGTTGTGCTGTTTTGGTCCCGGATCCCCACACAGATTTCTTTTCAGATGCGGCCTGGAGCGATGGAAATTGCTTTTAATCCAACCCTTTATTTATAGATCATCAAGCCCCGAAACAAAAATAAATTGATAAGCGTTTCCTAAAATATAGATTGACAAGCGTTTCCTATTCTATTAGATTTTTCTTTTACTCTTACAGAGGGTGCAAATTACGGTTGTTATAGAAATTTAAAGGATATGTAAAATGGATGTTATGGGAAAAAAAATCAAGCGTCTCTTGATTGCCAACCGCAGTGAAATAGCTATCCGTGTAACACGTGCTGCTCATGAGCTTGGGATAAATACGATTGCTATCTACTCCCAAGAGGACCGATTTGCACTTCACCGGTTTAAAGCCGGTGAAAGTTATTTAATCGGAGAAGGAAAAGGCCCTATTGAAGCCTATCTGGATATTGAAGGGATTATCCAAATTGCAAAGGAAACCAATGCAGATGCGATTCATCCAGGATACGGATTTCTCGCGGAAAAACCCGAATTTGCTGAGGCTTGTGCCCAGGCGGGTATTATATTTGTCGGGCCCTCACCGGATGTTATGCGAAAACTGGGGAATAAGGTTTCTGCCCGGAAGGTGGCTGTAGAAGCGGGCGCGCCTGTTGTTCCGGCAAGTGATCCATTGCCTTATGACGATAAAAAAGTCATTGAAATCGCAGAGGGAATTGGCTATCCAATCATGTTAAAGGCCAGCTGGGGCGGTGGCGGCAGGGGAATGCGAGCCGTGGAAAGCACCAATGAGCTTTTGGAGCACGTTGATGCCGCTCGCAAGGAATCCAGCGCAGCTTTTGGAAGTGATGAAGTTTATATTGAAAAACTTGTAAGAAAAGCCAGGCACCTTGAGGTTCAAATTCTGGGTGATTCACAGGGCAATATCATTCATCTGTTCGAACGGGATTGTTCGGTTCAAAGAAGGAATCAAAAGGTTGTTGAACGGGCACCGGCTACTTTTATTTCAGATGAAAAACGCGAAGAACTGTGCAATGCAGGTCTGGCAATTGCTAAAACGGTCGGATATGAAAATGCCGGAACCGTTGAGTTCCTGATGGATATGGACAGTGAAGAACTCTACTTCATGGAAGTTAATCCAAGAATACAAGTAGAACATACGGTAACAGAGGAAGTCACCGGGATTGACATTGTCAAATCACAATTAAGAATTGCCCAGGGAATGGAGATCGGGTCTGCTGAAAGCAATATTCCCACCCAGGAGAATATCACACTAAGCGGCCATGCAATTCAATGCCGTATTACAACAGAAGATCCTGAAAATAACTTTATTCCTGATTACGGAAGAATTACAGCCTATCGGGCCGCAGCGGGGTTTGGCATTCGTCTGGATGGCGGAACTGCTTATGCCGGTGCAATCGTTACCCGCCATTTTGATTCCCTTTTGTCAAAAGTAACCGCGTGGGGATCAAACCCTGAAGAAGCACGGTTGAGAATGAATCGTGCCTTGAGGGAAATCAGGATTCTGGGTGTTGCCACAAACTTGCAGTTTTTAGAAGGGCTGATTTGTCATCCAACCTTCGTAAATGCCGAATATAGTACTAAGTTTATTGATGAAACCAAAGAGCTCTTTTCTTTTAGCAAAAGACGTGACCGGGCAACCAGGCTTCTTTCATTTCTTGGCGATGTCATTATTAACGGAAATGAGGACGTTAAAGATCGACCTGTTCCGGCATCACACGTACATCAACCGACCGTACCAAAATATTCTGCAGATAAGGTCCAACCAGGACTTAAACAATTGCTGGACAGCGAAGGACCCCAAGCTGTCGCACAATGGATGAAAGAGCAGAAAAAACTGCTGATTACTGATAAGACCATGCGTGATGCCCATCAGTCTCTTCTTGCTACCAGAGTGAGAAGTTTTGATCTTGTGAACATTGCACCAACGTATGCCGCTCTTTTGCCTGATTTGTTTTCAGTAGAGTGCTGGGGTGGCGCAACCTTTGATGTTGCCATGCGGTTTTTGAAAGAGTGTCCCTGGGAACGACTTCAAAACTTGCGTGAGGCCATGCCGAATATTTTGACGCAGATGTTGTTGAGGGCTTCCAATGGTGTGGGATATACCAACTATCCGGACAACGTTATCAAATACTTTGTTAAACAGGCGGCTGAAAACGGAATGGATCTTTTCCGTGTTTTTGATTCCCTGAACTGGGTCGAAAACATGCGACTGGCCATGGATTCGGTTTTGGAAAACAATAAAATTTGTGAAGCTGCCATATGTTATACCGGTGATATTCTTGATCCCAACAGAACCAAATATAGCCTGAAATATTATGTTGGTATGGCAAAAGAGCTGGAAAAAGCCGGCGCTCATATTCTGGCGATTAAGGATATGGCAGGCGTGTTAAAGCCGGCTGCTGCAAAAGTGCTGATTGAAGCCTTAAAGGATGAAGTTGGTCTGCCGATTCACCTTCACAGCCATGATACCAGCGGCATTGCCGGGGCAACAATGCTCTCGGCAGCAGACGCAGGCGTCGATGCCATTGATTGTGCAATAGATTCCATGAGCGGATTGACCTCACATCCCAATTTAGGGTCCATTGTCGCCGCACTTAAGCATACGCCGCGGGATACGGGCATGGATTCAAATTCCCTGCGTATTGTTTCCAACTACTGGGAAAAAGTAAGACAGATGTATATTGGTTTTGAAAGTGAATTTCATAGCGGTACCTCCGAAGTTTATCTGCATGAAATGCCGGGAGGGCAATATACGAATCTGAGACAACAAGCCAGAGCGCTGGGCATTGAAGAAAGATGGCCTGAAGTGGCAAAGGTTTATACAGATGTAAACGATATGTTTGGTGATGTTATAAAAGTGACACCAAGCTCCAAAGTGGTTGGAGACATGGCTTTGTCCATGATTACCAGCGGCCTGACTAAAGAAGACGTTTTAAATCCTGAAAAAGAAATTTCTTTTCCCGAATCCGTTGTTACCTTTTTTAAAGGCATGATGGGGCAACCTCCGGGAGGATTTCCGGTTGAATTGCAGAAAAAGATATTAAAAGGTGAAGAAGCCATTACGGTTCGTCCGGGACTTCTGCTTGACCCTGTTGATATGGACGAAACGCGGGCAGAAATCGAAAAGGAGATACAAAGAAAAATTTCTGACGTCGAACTTGCGTCTTATTTAATGTATCCGGATGTATTCATTGATTACGCCGAACATCGCAGGACCTATGGAAATGTCAGTGTTCTTCCAACCCTCAATTTTTTCTATGGAATGAAACGAGAAGAGGAGCTATTCGTTGATATCGCGTCTGGACAAACGCTTATTATTCGTTTTATGGCAAAGGGAAAGGCTGATGACGAAGGAAATAGAGAGGTCTATTTTGAACTTAATGGCCAATCCCGGATTGTTAAAGTGCCTGATCGTTCGAAAGTGCCGGAAAGAGCACCGCGAGAAAAAGCCAACCCAGGTGCTCTTGGTGAAGTTGGATCACCAATGCCGGGTCTGATTTCTGCGCTTTGCGTTTCAGAGAACCAGGAAATTGAGCGCGGAGATGTTCTACTCACTATTGAAGCTATGAAAATGCAGT
>DATFIL010000182.1:0-2087 GCA_035270145.1 Desulfobacter sp.
AAAAAGGCCTGCCTTTTGACGTAGCCATGCCAAATAAAATAACACGCAAGACCTTCTCAGATACGGATGTCGAACGTGATCTGATCATTTGTGACGACACTGACGATATGTTTAAAAAATTGGGTATCTGATGCTTACACCCGTATATACAAAGCAGTTTGAACGTGACGCCAAGCGGATGAAAAAACGAGGGAAAAACTTTGAGAAGCTGAAAATAATCCTCTGCTCCATAGTGGCGGAAGAAGCGCTTGATGCCATTCATCGGGACCACAAGCTGATTGGTAACTGGAAGGGACGACGTGAATGCCACATTGAATCTGATTGGCTGCTAATATATATGGTTGAATCAAATCGCGTTGTTTTCGAGCGGACCGGAACACACTCCGATTTATTTCAATAAATAGAATTGAAGCCCAACGAATAAGGATAGATTGTGTGAGGAACGAACCACAATCTTATCCGTTTGGTTGGACAAGCCCTGAGTGTCTTATTATAAAGGAAATATCTTTTTTTTCAATAACGGCGGGGAGCATACTTTGAAAATAATGTCCTTTTTTAGGGCGCACGGGTCCAGCGACCTGGAAACAGGTTATTCTCCCCTGATTGTATCATAAAACTTTCACCTCCATCATTCAGATGAACTGCAGTTTTCGCCGTTTAAAAAAGCTATCCGGGGTTCCATGAAGCTTGCCGGAATCCCAGAATCACCATGGGGGTTTTACAGCAGGGGCATTTAAAAACAGGTCGTGGCCGGTATTCAGTCTCTTTAATAAAAACATGCAAAATCAATTGCACCAGAGAAAGCAATTTTTTTGCGTTACCATGCAGAAAGCCATAGTCTCTGACCCTTCGAAATCCTTTGGGAAGAACATGCTGCACAATCAGGGATAAGAAATCTTCACCTTTGAGGGTGCGATATCGTGTATTGCCGGTACGGCTTTCAATATACTTAAAAGTGATCATACCATTTTGGTTGGAAACAATATTGTTTTCACTGATCACCCCACGGTATAAATACCGTGAGAGGTATTTCAATGCTGTGATCCCTTTTCCA
The DNA here is from genome assembly GCA_035270145.1 of Desulfobacter sp. Taxonomy (GTDB): domain Bacteria; phylum Desulfobacterota; class Desulfobacteria; order Desulfobacterales; family Desulfobacteraceae; genus Desulfobacter. Next base: position 1,055 of record DATFIL010000182.1, read on the forward strand.
ACCTGGGAACAATCAACGACCCATTTTGCAGGAACCCCTGTGGGAACAGATAGTTTCTCTTTATTTAAAGCATCCAGGAAGCGGGCCCTGAAAACCTTAGCCATGGCTTTTTGATTAAACAAGTATTTCCCTTTTTTCTTTTTCCACTGTCGTCTGAGTTTATTTACGCCTCCGCCGGGTACCACAACGTGGATATGGGGATGATAATCCAGTTTTCTGTTATGGGTGTGCAGTACCATGGTCATACCTATTTCGGCTCCGAGGTTCTTGGGGTTCAAGCCAAAATCCTTTAAGGTGCTGGCAACACAGGAAAATATAGAGTAAACTTGTCTTTGATGATGCCAGGTTAATGACCTCAGCTGATATGGTAATGTGAAGGTAACCATAAAATAGGAGACAGGTAGCAATTTGGCCTGTTGCCTATCGATCCACAGACTGGCATCATGGTTCTGGCATTTCGGGCAGCTTCGATGTCCACATGACAAAGGCCGCCACTCTGCATGGTCACATTCCGGACAGCTCACATAGAGTTCACCGGAATCAGGAGTTCGGCAATTTTGCATTGCCTGAAGTGCCTTTAAATGGCTGGGCAAGGCAGTATTTCCATGCTTGTCAATAAATGCATCATAATATTGATTGATGATAGAAGCCATTTCCATGATTACACCTTCCTTAAATCAACATGAAGGGTGTTAATCAGATCGTTTATGGCAGTAAAACTCTCTTTTTGGACCGTGTCTGTCAGGTGTGCATATCGTGCCGTTGTTGTGGGACTGGCATGGCCAAGCAGGGATTGGATATGGCGAAGGCTTAAACCGCGTTCAAGCAAGTGGGTTGCGAAGGAGTGGCGAAGGGAATGGATATGGATTTTTTTTTAATGCCGCATTCTTCGACCACCACTTTCATCGCTTTTTGTGTACCGCCTCTGTCCATATGCGTTGTTGCCTGCTGAATCGTTTGCAAAGAGCCCTTGGTATTGGGGAAAAGAAAATGGGGGTGCCGGTGCTTTTTCCAGAGTGTACGCAAGGCCAAT
>DATFIL010000183.1:0-7176 GCA_035270145.1 Desulfobacter sp.
TCCGACTCCGTCATTTCCGGTTCAGGTGTATTCAGGCGTTCAGACATCATGTCCCGAATCATTTCAATCCGGGCCTTATCCTGTTGTGATGTGTCTTTGTCTCCGCCTGTCATGTCAATCATTTCCAGAAAGGATCGGTACAGACGCCTTGCGGAAAAATCCATCCGGCCCTGGTCCAGAAACACATCCACCAGCATCCGGCAAAGCTCTGGATCTGCATACCAGCTATCTGCCAAAGCCGTCAGTATAGACTGGGGGTGTGTGCCGGACATATCCTGATCCTGGATACGTTCAAGCCAGAACCGGGCAAGACTCTCGTCCGTGGGATTTTGTGCCAGCCAGGCACTGGCTGCGCCCTGTATTTCCCGGCGCCGGCTGCCCGATGCCAGGTAAAACCGCGCCAGGGAAGAAATAAGCATGGGCCTTGCCCGCCGCACAGCCAGGGGCGATATCCAGGCGCTGTCATAAATCCGAACCGCCCGGATAAAATTTTTTTCAGCCCGGGTGGCAATACCGGCACGCTCCCACAACTGCGCGTCCCGAATCAGCCCCCGGATGCGCCAAAGCCCGACAATATCCATGAATATACCCAGTCCCAGGCCGCAAAACAGATACATCAAGGCAATAAATACCGAAGCAGGCATATCTAAAAGCCACCGGGATAACCGGGGAAACAAAATAAACCCTGAAGGCAGGACCATCAAGGTTGTCAGCCAGAACCGGACACTGATATGTCGAATAATACGAACCACCTTAATCCCCTCGGCAGGGGTACTGACCCTTTTTCAAAGCCACACGAATGGTGCCGGCAGGGTCTTCTGCCACCGGCTGTGGCAAATCGGCTTTGTCGGCCATATTCTGCCGGGGTACGGCCAGGCATCCCGTGGTTTTTCCCACTAGTTCATACCGGATATCCGGTGGCATCAAAAAATCACGTTCCGGCTCATTTTTCATGGCCCGGATCATGAAATCCGTCCAAATCGGCACAGCGCCGCGCCCCCCGGTAATCCCGCTGTGATTTTTATCTTTAAGTTTTTTCTTCTTGTCATACCCGGTCCACACGGATACGCAAAGGGACGGGGTAAACCCGGTGAACCAGGCATCATTATAATTGTCCGTAGTCCCGGTTTTCCCGGCCGCCGGACGCTTGAATCCCAAACGCCGGACGCCCCGGCCCGATCCAAAGTCCACAACACCCTGCATCATGTCCACCACCTGAAAAGCCGTTGCCGCATCCAATACCCTGCGATCCTTGACAATATGTTCAAAAAGCACCCGGCCCCTTGCATCTTCGACCCGCCAGAATAAAAATGGTTTATGATAAATGCCCAAGCCGGCCAAAGTGGAAAACCCGGCGGCCATATCCATGATGCTGACATCAGACGTCCCCAAAGCCACGGAATATACCGATTTTAAGGGACTCTCTACACCACAGGCTTGGGCCACATCCACCACGGCAGCAGGCCCCACATCTGCAACCACCTGGGCTGCAATGCTGTTCACCGAATGGATCAGGGCCTGCTTAAGGATCATAGGCCCTGTGTATCTTTTCTCAAAATTCCGGGGGTACCAGTCCGGTGCCCCTTTAATGGGAATGACCACGGGCCTGTCCTGGAACACGCTGGCCGGATGCAATTTCCTATCCCTGAAAGCGGCATAGTATAAAAAAGGTTTAAATCCGCTTCCGGCCTGGCGTCGACTGTTCACGGCCCGGTTAAATTCACTGGCATAATAATCCCTGCCGCCCACCATGGCCTTAACCGCTCCGCTGGCGGTATCAATCGCCACCAAAGCAGCCTGGGGTTTGTCGCCCATCCCTTTATCCAGCCCCATAAGTTCATCAAGCCGTGCCATTCCTTCCATTACCGCAGTACGGGCATCGGCCTGGCGTCTTGAATCCATCGTAGAAAAAACCTTAATGCCGCCATGATAGACCACATCCTCGCCGTACATGTTTACAAGCTCCTGGATCATGGCATCCAGAAAATAACTGCCGGTACGGGCATCTTTGCGGCCATCGTGCAGTGCCGGACGAAGGGCATCGGTTTTGGCCGCCTCATCCGCCGAAATAAACCCGGCCGCCACCATGCGGTTTAACACCACCCGCCGCCGGGCAAGGGCCTTATCATAATGCCGGAAAGGATTATACCGGGTGGGAGATTTGGGAAGCCCCGCAAGCACTGCAGCTTCGGACAGGGTCAAATCCTGGGCGGGTTTATCAAAATACATGCGGGCCGCCCGCTCAATACCCTGGGCCCCGGCCCCGAAATGGATCTGATTGACGTAGGCCTCAAGGATCTGCTCCTTGGTATTGGCCTGCTCAATCTGAAACGCCACCAGCATCTCCTTGAATTTGCGCTGCCAGGTCTTTTCAAAACTGAAAAACAGATTCTTGGCCAGCTGCTGGGTAATGGTTGAGGCTCCCTCAATCCGGCCGGGTTCAAACAAGGTGATATACAGGGCTTTAACGGTACGAAGCTTATTTACACCATGGTGTTCAAAAAACCTGTGATCCTCGGTGGCGACAATGGCATTGAGAAAATCCGGAGACACCATGTCCAGGGAAATGGATGTCTTTTCGCCAAGGGCAATGAGTACCTGGCCGTCTGCGGCATAGATCAGACTCTGGGGGGTTTCGATAATGCGGCTTAAAGGCGACGGCAGTTTGGGCAGGTCCTGGGAAATATGAAAAATCATCAGGCAGCCTGCTGCAGCCATGATACCAACGGCAAGAAGCCCTGTATAGAACAGCAACCGCACCAGGGAGACCAGCCGTGAAAACAGCCGCATCAGCCGTCTCCCCTCAGCACCAGGGTCAATTGCCAGACCGCCCATTCCCGGGCTTTGACCTCCACCACCCGGGATTCACCCAGGTGGTGGAATTCAAATCCCAGGCGGATAAAACCGTCCTGGGCGGAATTGGCCACCCCCACCCGGCCAAGGAGGCCTTTCTCAGATAAAAGATCTTCCGTATCCAGGATCAAATCTGCTCTCATGTCCCCAGGCAGCCTTGAAACGGCTGTAAAGAAAAGGGATGCCGGATAAATTCTACCAAAAAATTCAGGGGCATTCTCCAGGGTTCCCGGGATCACGGCGTGACTGCCGTTGTTGCCCAAAGTCTGGAGATCCAGATCCACCTGCTGAACTACCCGGTTCTGGGTATCAATGAAAAAAATCTTTATGCCGCCCATGCGGCCTTCGCAGAAAATCCGGTCGGTGACACCGCCGTTGAGCAGCCACACCAGGCGCACCGGATCCACCACATTCCTGCGGCGGTAGGGGGGCAAAGACAGATACAATTCCCTGAACCGCGCCTTGTCCAGTGTGGCCCACTCCCCCGGCCCAAGCTTAGCCGCCAAGTCTGAAAAGGAATCCGCGGTCCGTACAGTTCGTCCGGCGCTTTCACGTGCAAGTGCCATTTGATCCAGAGATTGCAACGCATTGACCATGTGTCGTCCCGCGTCCCAGATAGCACCGTTTTCAGGGCGGGTGTCATTGGTGAAAGAAAGATAATTTCCCACCAGGCGTTCGCACCAGTCAAAACGGAATTCAGATATAACAATAATACAGGTAACCGAAAGAACGGCCAAATTTAAAACCGAGCAGATCCGTTTGAACCACTCTGCCGGGGTCCCCGGCGCATGCCAGTTTTGTGCGCGCAGATTCATAAAGAGACGAGGGGGTTACGCCTTGCCGGCAGCTTTCATTGAATCGTTGAACACAGCATACATTTGTTCATGTTCAGACAGGACCACGGCCAAAACATTGTTCACCAGAAAGGCGTCTTCCTGCTCAAGGTCCTGGGATTTAATCACATAATTTGCGCTCAGCTCCAGGGCCGTCATGGCATTGCCGGTTTCAAACCCCGGACCGAGCCGGACAAGACAGATCTTGCGGCGAAGGAACATATCCATATTGTTCATATAGGCAGCCATGGCCTTGTCAGTATCAAAAGCGTCATCTATTATCACCAGCGGGTAAACATAATATTCAAGATTTTTCAATGCCTGGGCCGGCGTTTCAGGCACTTGGGCCTTCAATCCGGCATGTTTCAGTCCAGCCATAATCCGGTTGCGGGCAAGGCACGGTGCCATACAGACCAGCGCCTGTTTCGGTCCCCCGGTCTGAAGCTTAGAAGTATCCTGACCCATACCGGCTGTGTGCTGCTCAAATCCGTCTTCCCCGGGAGAGCCGGCCGATGCCTTGACGGGAACAGAGGCCCCGCATTTAGGACATTTGAATGAAAAATCTTTGTCTTTGGGTACCTTATCATCGGGCAGGTTTGCATTACGGCCACATGACGGGCAAGCAATTTTCATAATAGTTCATCCTCCTTTCCCCCGTAACCACGGTCAATCTCAAGAGACTGAATGCCACTGGTGGATATACCCCTGGCACTCTTGATCCGGTCAAGCCCCCTGCCCACAATATCCTTGCGTGACGCATAGGCCATGGCCGTGTTCTCGTCTATTTTCCCCTCTTCATACAAACGCACAATAAATTCGTCAAAGGAAATCATGCCCTGGGGTTTACCGGCAACAATAATGTCATTAAAGGTCTTGCCTTCGGACTCCCCGTTTAAAATAGTGTCCTTGACCCGCAGGTTGGTGGCCATAATTTCAAAGGCGGCCACACGCCCTCCGCCCACTTTGGGCAAAAGCCGCTGGGCCACCACCCACCGAACAGTATCGGCCAGGCGAATTCGAATTTGCGTCTCCTCTTCCGTGGAAAACATGCCCAGCAGACGGTTGATTGTCTGTCCGGCATCCACGGTATGCAGGGTGGAGACCACCAGATGGCCGGTCTCAGCAGCAGCCAAGCCGATTTCAACCGTTTCCCGGTCACGCATTTCGCCCACCAGAATGACCTTGGGAGCCTGGCGCAAGGCAGCCCGCAGGCCCGAAGCAAAGGTGTCGAAATCCATCCCCAGCTCCCGCTGGTTAAAGGTGGATCGTTTCTGGGTATGCTGGTACTCTATTGGATCTTCCAGGGTAATCACATGCACGGATTTGGTCTCGTTGATCTTGTCTAAAAGTGCGGCAAGTGAGGTGGATTTACCCGAACCTGTGGAACCTGTAACAAAGATGATGCCGTTCTTCTCCTCGGCCATCTTATGAAAACTTGCCGGCAGATTGAGTTTTTCAATGGAGGGAATGGTGGTTTCAAGTTTTCTTAATACAATGGCGTATTTGCCGGACCTGGAAAAAATGTTCACCCTGAATCTTGCCTTGGTACTCAGCTGGTAGGATAAATCACAGCTGCCTTCCCGCAGCAGGGTTTCAAGCTGTTTTCTGTCATTATTAATAAGATTGAGGGTCAGAACCTCGGTTTGAAACGGTGTCAGGACACTGAATCCCGGCCCCAGATCAACGGCCGTAAGCCGGCCTGAGCTCTCCACCTGGAGGGGTTTTCCCGGCGTAATATTCAGGTCCGACACATTATCGTGGGAATCCAGCATTTTGGTAAGGATATAATCAAGCTGCTGTTTTTTCATGCCTTGCTCCTATTATTGGACAAACCCGGCGATCACGCTTCTGTGAAATCCGCAGGCGGCTTTTTAAGAAACGGCCGGAACAGTGGTTTATTATTTGCCTTTGCATAGGCCTCATCAGGACTGATTTTCCCCTGTTTATACAGGTCCATGATGGCATCATCCAGAAGCTGCATCCCGAACTGCTTGCCGGTCTGGATCATGGAAGGGATCTGATGGGTTTTGGAATCACGGATAAGATTTCTGACCGCAGGGGTTGCCACAAGGATTTCCATTGCCGCACACCGGCCCTTTTTGTCGATCCGTTTAAACAGCACCTGGGCCACGATGGCACGCAGGCCGTCTGCCAGTGTGGATCGAATCTGGGCCTGTTCGCTGCTTGGAAACACCTCAACAAGCCTGTCCACGGTTTTATGGGCACTTGATGTATGCAGGGTGCCAAATACCAGATGACCGGTGGACGCGGCTTCAATAGCCAGGGAAATGGTTTCAAGATCCCGAAGCTCCCCCACCAGGATAATATCGGGGTCCTCACGCAGGGCACCGCGAAGCGCGGCGGAAAACGTTTTGGTATGGGTCCCCACTTCTCTATGATTCACAATACAGCCCTGGCTTTTGTGAACAAACTCAATAGGGTCTTCCACGGTAATAATATGATCTTTTCTATTTCTGTTGGCCTGATCAATGATGGCAGCCAGGGTGGTTGATTTACCCGAACCGGTGGGTCCGGTCACCAGTACAAGCCCCCGGGGCAGGTCGGCCAGTTTTGAAATTACCGCCGGCAACCCCAACTCTTCGGCAGTCAGGATATTTGATGGAATTTCGCGGAATACGGCGGCTATGCCGTTTTTCTGCATGAAATAATTGGCCCTGTAACGGGCTAATCCGGGAATTTCATACCCGAAATCAACATCCCCGGTCTCCTCAAATTCCTTAATTTTTTCCTGGGAGGTGATCTCATAAAGCATGCCGCGCAGCTTATCATTGGTCAGCTTATCGTATTTAATTCGTTCAATATCGCCGTGAAGTCTTAATGCCGGCTGCTGGCCCGCCGTCAGGTGCAAGTCGGACGCCCCCTGGTCATGCATAAGCTTGAAAAACGCATCAATTTCAGCCATTTTTTCCCCTTATTATTTTATTGTTTGCCCCTGACGGAGAATGTTGGAAACGCCTATCTACAACGCAACACAGCCCTGTATGATAAGGGCGTGTCACCAAAAACATCACATAACACTCAAAAACAACTCGTTGATTTTATTTTATATTGCATTGTGGGTTGGGTGTAGGCGTTGATATACCAGATCAGCTCATAAGCTCATAGTTGTTATTTGAGGGGATCAAGCCCGACGGATAAATTTCAGGCCCGTGTCTGATTCGTCGGCCGCTTTGTTTTCTTCTTTGGTCATCTCAAGCAATTTTGAGTGAGATTCAAGCACCGAACTGATCTGCATTTCAAGCTGAATACGCTGGCGTTTAAGTTCCGTAATATCGCTGTGCAACAGGGAAAGACGTTTATGGGCCTGGTTCAGAATTTTTTCAGCCTCAACTTCTGCGTTAGCGATTATTACCTGGGCCGATTTTTCCGCGTTATCCTTCATCTGATCCAGTACTTTCTGAGACTGAATCATGGCATTTTTCATTGAGTCTTCCCGTTTCCGATACCCCTGGTTTTCCAGATTCAGCCG
>DATFIL010000184.1:0-5819 GCA_035270145.1 Desulfobacter sp.
AATATCGCCATCAGCTCTTCGGCCATGCAGTTTTTTAAATTCCCCAACGTCACAGACAATTTCAACATCAACAGATTCTGGTATCATTCTTACAAATGCGCGGTGCTGGCCCAGCGCATCGCCCTTGAAGAAAATCAGGTCGGTCCGGACCAGTATTTCCTGGCAGGTCTTCTCCATGATATCGGCACCCTGGCTCTCATGGCAACCTTTCCCAAGGAATACAAGGAGATTGAAGCCAGGGTAAACCAGGGACAAAACGAATTTGAAGCCCAGGCCGCCATACTCAAGGTAGATGGCCCAAAGGTCAGTGCCTGGCTGTTCAACCAGTGGCACTTGAGCCCAATGACATCTGATGCCGTGCAGTTTTTAAGTCACCCCCCGGCACGCATCCAAGAAGAGCTTGCCCATGTTAAAATTCTTTTCATGGCCAACCTCATGGCAGAACCGGAAAGCACGGATGTGGCACAGGATGCCCGCTTTTTGACACACATGCCGGCCGCTGTGTTGGATGACATCGCGGTTGATGCTGAAAACGAAGTCCACCAAATGGCCCAAAGCCTGAACCTTGTTCCGGGTGCGCCGGAACAAGGATATAATCTTCTGGCAGAGGACGTTAAGGACGTTTCTCTATGTTTTGGTACCCTTGACAACCTGCTCCGGGCAAGGGATGTGAAAACGGTGCTGGAGACAATCCAGCGGGGGTTGGAAATCATTTTCCACATCCCCCGGATCTTCTTTTTTCTCGAGGACCGGGAAAAAAATCTGCTCACCGGGACCTGCGCAAAAGAAGACCGCCATTACAACATCGTCACAAGCATTGCCCTTGCCATGCACAACAGTGACAGCCTGGTTGCAAAATCCGTCAAAACAGGCAAAATCACCGCCAGTATGGGCCAAGAAAATCCGGCCGTATCCGATATCCAGATCATCCGCATTCTTGAAACACCAGCCCTTTATGCCATTCCCATTCTCGGACACAATGGCTGTTCAGGTGCCATGGTTATCGGCGTGGACAGCGATCTTATCCAAACCCTGGACAAAAACAAAACCCTGCTGGAACTTTTTTCCCGCCAGACAGGCGTCTGTCTTGAAAATCTTAATTTCCATGGGACTTATGCCAGGCATATCAGTGATAAAAAAATGGAAGCGTATGCCACCCTGACAGACAAGGTTGTTCACGAAATCAACAACCCTGTTACCATCATTAAAAATTACCTTGAAACCCTGAAGCTCAAACTGCCGGAAAAACATCCTGCCCAGGAAGAGCTCACCGTTATCAAAGAAGAAATGAGCCGGGTTTCATCCCTGCTTGAAGGGCTGACCTCGTTTTCAAAACCCAGGGTAGGAGGAGTACTGGAAACCATTAATCTCAATGAGATGTGCCGTCGCGTGCTGGCCGTGTTACAAAAATCCATTCTTCTGCCCAGACAGATCCGGATTCAAACCGACCTTGATGATGCCATGCCAAAGGCCACCCTGGACAGCAACGGATTGAAACAGGTGATTATCAATCTGATTAAAAATGCTGCCGAAGCCCTTGAAAAAGGAGACGAAATCCAATTTAAAACAAGGCTTGTTCCCGGCTCAGCCAAGGTATTGATAGATGAAAAAAGAAAGCTTCCCGGTTCGGCGGAAATTACCATCCAGGACAATGGCCCGGGCATCCCTTCACACATCAGAGAACGACTTTTTGAGCCGTATAATTCAAGCAAGGGCGGCGCTTCTAATTCAGGACTGGGCCTTTCCATTGTTCATGCCATTATCAAAAAAATGCAGGGACGCATTACCTGTGACAGCCGCCGGGGCAGGGGGACCGGTTTCACCATCCTCATTCCCCTTGCCCCCGATACCGGCCCCAGGGCGCCGAAGGATGGAATCATGTCATGATAAAAACCGGGCAGATTATGATACAGGAAGGCCTGGTCTCTCCCGGGGATGTGGCGCGGGCCCTGGATATACAGAAAAAAGACAAAGGCAACGAATTTAAGGGCAGTTCCCGCCTTTTGGGCATGATACTGTGCGAACTGAATCTGATCACCCCCCTGAACAATTTTTATGTACTAAAAAAACATCACAAGCTGATGTCCGTCATGGACCGGCTCTGCGAAAAAAAAATGGTGTCCCGGTCCCGGCTGGAAAAAATCAAGATCGAAGCAGAGCGCCAGGCGATCCCTTTTATCTCTTTTCTCCTCGAAAAACAGATCATACCCAAGGCCCAACTTCAACAGGTGCTTTTTGACCTTTTCGGCATTCCATTAAGACCTGTATCAAACATTATTTTTGACCAAACCTGCCGTAAGGATCTAACCGCCGTGATAGACAGGGATCTTGCCCGAACGCTTGGCATAATCCCGTTACATCTGTCAGGCAACCTTATGACTCTTGGTCTCACGGATCCGGATAATCTGCTTTTTGTACGCAAACTGGATTTAAAATTTCCCCAGTACCGATTTTTGCCGGTTTTTATTCCCTTTTCCGGGTTTAAATGGTTTTATGCCATCCTTTACCCTGACGCACCAGCAAGCATCCCCCCAAAAAATTGCCTGCAACACCCGCCGACGGAAAAAAGCGCGGGAAACAACCCAGGATCTGAAACGATCAGCAATCCAAAGCGGGACAAACAGGCCATCGCCCGGTTATTCAAACAATATGAAACCCTGCGGCTGGGGCACGAACCCCAAAACAACCATGAAACCTACAATTACCGCCTGGACCTGTTTGCCGATTTTATCCGTGACAGCTATTATGAAATAACGGCCCAAAGCAGCTGCAAAACCATTCAATTTTATGTACGGCAACAAAAAGGCCGGGCCATGGTCATCGCAAAGCCGGCCGACAAACGCCGAAGTTGGGCAAATTAACAAAAACTTGATCATCGAGAGATAACAAAATGACAAAGCTGATTACCATTGCATCGGGAAAAGGTGGCGCGGGAAAAACCAGCATCAGCCTGAACCTGGCCCTGGCCCTGGCCGATGCGAATTACCGGGTCTGTCTGTTTGATGCCGATTTAGGGCTGGCCAATGTGAATATCCTGACCGGCTTTTATCCACAATATGGTCTTGCCCAGGTGATGGAAGGCAGCCATACGCTTTCGGACATCATGATCCGCAATTTCAACGGCATTGATATCATACCCGGAAGCTCCGGTGTTGAAAAACTGGCGGACCTGACCAGTCAGGAGGCCGGGCTTTTAATCCAGTCATTTCTGGAACTGCCCGATTATGACTATTTCCTGATAGATACATCTGCGGGCATATCCGCCCAGGTGCTCTCCTTTTGCAGGGCCTGCCAGGAGATGATCCTGGTGGTTACACCGGAACCCACATCCCTGACAGACGCCTATTCGTTGCTTAAGGTCCTGTCAAAAAAAGGTGCCATGCCCAAAATCCGGGTGGTGGTCAACCGGGTCAGGACAGCACAGGAGGCCAAAGCATCCTATGCGAAATTAAAAAAAACGGTTTTTAATTTTTTATCGACCCGGATTTCACCCCTGGGCATTGTGGCCCGGGACCCCAGTGTATCCAACGCAGTTGTCTCCCAGGTACCGTTTTTCCTAAAATATCCCGATACCCAGGCAACCAGATGTATCAGGGCACTGATGCTTAAACTGGTCAAGGATCCGGGCAAAGAGATGTCCCTTGAAGCGTTCTGGGATCAATGCCTTGACATTCTGGGAAAAAAACCGCCCCGCATCCGGGAATCTTTAGCAATTGATTCAGGTCAAAAAAATGACGGGCTAAATGATCTTAACTCTGATAGTGAAATCCAGTCGGCGCACACCGTAGCCCCGACCGCCTTAATCCCGAGAGGCCGGGAAGAGGAGAGCACAGCCCGGCGCCTTGACGGTATTGAAGAAAAGCTGTCACAATTATTACAGGAAGTCGCGGATTTAAAGCATCTGCTTAAGGCCCACCCAAAGAAACCGGCAACAAAATCCAAGGTTATGGAAACTGCTCCCTCTGACCACCATCAAATCGTTGAACCGGAAGCCCCGGAACACTTTATCCTGGACTTTGAAACCTGGCTGGCAGAACAGGAAAAATCAAAGGCCCAGGGCTTTTCGACAGTGTAGTAATTCGCCGGGATCACCGGTGTTTTTGCCCGGGTCATCTGACAGTTTGACCGTGGACCGCCCTTCCATACCGGGTTCCGGTTGTACCCAGGATAATTTGATCACAATGTTCAAAGGGTCACCCCCCACATCATTGGTCAAATTGGTGCCGATACCATAGGCGTCTTTTACCTGTCCCCGGCAGAACGTATGAATTTTAATTGCCCGTTCCACATCCAGGCCGTCTGAAAACACAATAGTTTTGGTAGCCGGATCAATACCCTTTTCCCGGTAATGGCTGAGGATGTCCCGGGTAAAGATTTCAGGGTCCCCGGAATCTTGGCGGACACCGGAAAACCGGGCGGCACGGTTCCGGGTAAAGGCCTTTAAAAAAACGTTCGTGGTAAAGGTATCGGTCAGCGCAATGCCCAGCACATCGGGGTATACCTTAAGCCAGGCATCCATGGCAGCGGCATTGGCCGTGGCATAATCGGTTAAGGCCGCATGAAACATAATCCATTCATGGGCCAGGGTCCCCACCGGGGAAAGGCCGTAAGTTCTGGCAAAATGCACATTGGAGGTGCCGGCCAGGCGGTGGTGATCCAGCGCCAGAACATCCTCAAGAAAATGGGCGTGGTTGGCAACGGAATATCGTCTCCGGGTACCGAATTCCACAAACGTCAGACCGGCATTGGACATCATTTGCGCCTTGGTCTGGTTGCGCTCCCGAATAGCCTGCCTGGACAAAATGTCAGGGCTGGTAACCTTGAAATAGGTTTCAGAAATGATTGCCATCAGCGGCACTTCCCATAAAATGGTCCGGCACCATGGCCCTGCCACCTTAACAGAAAACGTATGCCCCTGTTGGGAAATTTCAACCTGGTCAGGGTCATATCGGTAAGAAGATAGATAATCCAGGTACGCTTTTGTAAAATAGGGGCAGGCGTTTTCCAGCCACTTCCTTTCATCACGGGTCAAACTTAAGCCGGCCATCTGCGCCACCCGGTCTTTAATCAAACCGGCAAAGCCTGCGGGAAAGGAGATGCGACCCCGGTTCGTCAATTCATACCGGACCCAGGCCTTGGGATACAGCCGATACACGGCCTGCTGCATGGTGAATTTATACAGATCATTGTCAAGTATAGTTCGAATCATGGGCCTATAATATATTCTAAAAAAATTTTGTATATGACAGCTAAAAAGATTATCTTAGGGTATAATTTTCAAAAAGGATAGAGACTTTTCATGCAGATAAATACAAAACAGGACCATACCGCCGTGGTTGTTGTGGATATCCAGGCAGATTTTACCCAGGCCATGCAAGGCAGCATGGCCATTGGGGGTGCGGACCGGGAATACCTTGATGCGGCAGAAACCCAAACCCGTCGGCTCAAGGCGCTTGGTTACCCGATATATGCCACCCAGGACTGGCACCCGGCAAACCACATTTCCTTTTTTTCCAACCACGACAACGCCAAACCCTATGATGTCATTGAAATTGAGGGTCGCCAACAGGTATTATGGCCCCCCCATTGTATCCAGGACAGCCCCAATGCCCGAATTTTGATGGATGACTCCCTTTTTACGGCCATTGTAAAAAAAGGCATGGACCCGGCCTTTGATTCCTATTCCGGTTTTTTTGATGACGGGAAAAAAAATACCGGCCTGGCAGATATTCTCAAAAACGCAGGCATAAAAAAGCTTATCATTTACGGACTGGCAACGGATTATTGCGTCAAAGCCACGGTCATGGATGCTAGAATGC
>DATFIL010000185.1:0-6475 GCA_035270145.1 Desulfobacter sp.
GCTGTTCAGGCATTATTGCCCTTTTTGCCCTACAGGCTTACAGGGGAGCCCAGTCATCCCTGGAACAGGTCAAGGCTTTTTCCGACAATGTGGTTCAGAATATGCCCTCGGGTCTGATCACTCTGGATACGGATTTTAATGTGACTTCAGCCAACCGCTCTGCTGAAAAGATCCTGTGTGAAATTCCTGAAAAAGCCACTCCCCAGATGGCTGCCATAGCTGCTAAAATTTCTGGTTCAGGAGGTGTCGCATCCGGAGAAATCGCCTTGAACCAAAAAGGAAAAGGCGATCTTCGACTGGATATGACTGTTTCGGCCATTCCGACAGACGAAGACCAGGTCCAGGGATTTGTCCTGTTATTCAGGGATCTGACCCAGATCCGGGACTTGAAAAAACAGGTGGAAACAAATCGGCGTTTAGCTGCCATCGGCAAACTTGCCGCAGGCGTGGCCCATGAAATTAGAAATCCGTTAAGTTCCATTAAGGGCTTTGCCACCTATTTTTCCCGGCGGTATGAAAATGAACCCGAGGATGTGGAGATTGCAAAAATTATGGTCCAGGAGGTAGAACGTATGGACCGCTCCATCACCCAGTTGCTGGAATTTGCCAAGCCCATGGCAGTACAGATCAAGCAGACCCGGATCGAACCCCTTATCCGGCACTCTCTTAAACTGGTTTCCCATGACCTTGGGAAAAAAAAGATCCATGTTGAAACTGATATAAGTACCAAAAGAGCAACCATTCATACGGATCCGGAACGGATCTGCCAGGTGCTTCTCAATCTTTACATGAATGCATTAAATGCCATGGACAGCAACGGAATTCTTGAAGTTGGCGTGGCAGATGTGGCAGATAATCTTGAAATCCGGGTGGCGGACAACGGCTGCGGCATCCCGGCAAAAGATCTTGAAAAGATATTTGACCCCTATTTTACCACCCGGGCCAAGGGAACTGGTCTAGGTTTGTCCATTGCTCACAGGATCGTTGAAAATCTCAATGGTGAGATCCGGGTGGAAAGCCGGCCCTCAAAAGGCACCGTGTTTTATATTACTCTGCCTGACAATGAAACAATAAAATAGACAAGATTAAGGATATGTTGATGAGCGACAAGACAGTGCTGGTGGTGGATGATGATACAGCCCATGCCACCATGCTTAAAACCCTGATGAAAGGGTGGGGCTATATCGTGCAGGTTGCCCCGGACGGAGATGACGGTGTGGATGCAGTGACAAGCAGTCCCTTTGGCCTGGTGCTCATGGATATGAAAATGGTGAAAATGTCCGGCATGGAAGCCCTGACCCAAATTCATGCCTTTAATCCGGCTCTTCCGGTAATTATCATGACTGCCTATTCCTCGGTGGACACGGCTGTCCAGGCCCTGAAAATCGGGGCCTATGATTATCTGACCAAACCCCTTGACTTTGATAAGCTTAAACTTACCGTGGATCGGGTATTTGAACGTCTTCATTTGAAGAACGAAAATCAGGATCTTAAAAAACAATTGGAAACTCATACCTTTCACCACGACATCCTGGGTAAAAGCCCTGCCATGAAGGCTCTGCTGGATACCATACACATAGTGGCCCCCACCGATGCGAATGTGCTTGTCACAGGGGAATCCGGCACAGGAAAGGAACTTGTGGCTGCCGCCCTTCACAACAACAGCATGAGAAGGCAGTACCCCTATGTCCGGATCAACTGTGCAGCCATCACCGAAACCCTTTTGGAATCCGAACTGTTCGGCCATGAGCGGGGCGCATTCACCGGGGCTGATAAAAAACGCAAAGGCAAATTTCTTTTAGCAGACAAGGGCAGTATCCTGCTGGACGAAATTGGTGAAATGAGCCTTGCCATGCAGGTAAAGCTGCTGCGGGTCATCCAGGAAAAAGAGATTGCACCTGTGGGTGCGGAAAAGACCCTTGCCGTGGATGTCAGGGTGATTGCCGCCACCAATAGGGATTTGAAAGCCATGTCTGCAAAACAAACGTTCAGGGAAGACCTTTATTACCGGCTTAATGTGGTACACATTGATATTCCACCGCTGCGTCGGCGTCCCGAGGATATCCCGGAACTTGCCATGCACTTTCTGGATGAGTTTGCCCGAAAAAATCGCAGGGACATCAAGGGGTTTTCTCCCAATGCCATGGATACCCTGATTCGGTATGAGTGGCCCGGCAATGTCCGTGAACTGATGAACGCTATGGAACGCGGCGTGGTTATGGCCAGAACCGATTACCTTTGCCGGTCTGATCTCTCGTTTATCCTGGATGATGAACCTGAACAGATCCGGGATGCGGATTTGAACCTTGAAAATATCTCTCTGTCCAAGGTTGAGAAACGAGCTATCTTATCTACCCTCGCGGCTGCCGGGGGCAATAAGAGCGAAGCTGCCCGAAGGCTTGGCATTACCCGGAAAACATTGCTTAAAAAACTCAAGAAATATGGGGATGAAACCTGAGGACCGCAAATGAATTGATGCTTAATTTTGCGCTTCATCTGGATTCGAGCAAGATTAAGAGCACGAGCAAGAAAAATGGAATCGGTTTAGAATCGTTCAATCAGTTTGTTGATAAAATAGGTGCTTTCACGCAGGGCCTGGTGGCCGAAAGGTCCGAACCATTCAGCAATCTGGTTAAATTCTTTAATAAACGCGTCCTTATCACCGGATTCAAGCATATCCAGGAATTGGGTCAAGGACTGAACAAATGTTTTTAAAAGTTGGCGCCGCTCAGGTGTGGCAAAGATAATTTCAGCATACAGATTAGGGTCCTGGGCAAAAAGTCTGCCCACCATACCCAGTTCCAGGCGGTAGATCGGGCTTGAGAATTCCAGAGTGCGTTTAATGGGTATTCCCTGGCGGTAAAGAAAACTGCCGAAACTGAACGTGGCAAAATGCCGAAGGGCCTGGACAATTTCCATGACCTGGTCATGTTCCCGGGCGCTTGTTTCAATAACCACGGCACCCCAGGCAACCAGCTGATCAATCACCCACTGGCAGGCATCATCGTCTTGTCCGGAACATGCCGCGATGATCTGCTTGTCCAGGTTGTTTGTGGTGGGGCCGAAAAGAGGATGCAGGCCCAGCACAGGACCCTTGTGTGCCCGGCACATGGCTTCAAGGGGGCACTTTTTGATGGACGTCAGATCCGTGAGTACCGCATCCGGCCGCATCAGAGGGGCTATATCGTCAATGACCTTAACGGTAACGTTAATGGGAACACAGATAATGACAAGGTCTGCATTTTCACACAAGATTTGGGCCCGGGCCCAGTCATTTTTATCCAGGATATCCACCTGATATCCGGTTTCGGTGAAAAAACGGACAAACAGACGGCCCATCTCTCCGGCACCGCCCACAATAAGTATCCTTGCCTGGGGCCGGATCAAACTGGTTTTGGACACACGGGTTTGACTTTTCCTGGACTGGTGCATGATTGTTCGATAAAGATTTTCCACCAAATCAGGATCCACATCCATGTCCGAGGCTTTTCCCCGCAGGCGGGAAATCACGTCTTCCTCCCGGGCCGGATGGTAAATGGGCACTTTGTGCTCTTTTTTTACCGCCACAATTTTTTCCACCTGTTCCCGGCGTTTGCTTAATAAGGAGATAATCCGGGCATCAATGACATCAATTTCATCCCGAAGGGGTTTGATTTGCTGTGCAAAAGAGAAGTTGTCTTTGGTCATGGTTTATGGTCTTATGGCAGTTTGTGTTTATGGAAAATGGGTTAACATGACTCACAATATCATCAGTCAGTGAGTTCTGGCAATACAAACCCCTGCCGGGTGAAAAATACCTGGCTCTGGCATAGGGCCAAGGGCTTCAAAAGAAGGGACCTGAAATGTTTAACGGTATGATGCCCAGGATGGATAGAAAATCAATCCTGGGATACCTGGCTGTGTTTGCATCAGCCTTTTGTTTTTATCTGTCTACCGTGGTGATCAAATGGTCGGCCATGGCCGGGCTTCATATCAGTACATCCATGTTTACCCTGGCCCGGTTCGGCTTTGGATTTATCGTTGTTTGCATTGTCATTTTCTTGGCCAGGCATAAAATCAGGGTGGTTAAAAAAAGATTTCTTGTGGGCAGGGCGTTGCTCAACACCCTGGCGGTTTTCTGTTTTTTCAAGGGCGTGGCCCAGTCCAGCGTGGCCCAGGCCAATATTTTAAACATGACTTTTCCTTTGTTTATCGCCCTGTTTTCATGGTTTTTTTTTAAGTCTCAAAGGGATTTGGGTACCGTTGTGATTGTTCTGGTGGCGTTTGCCGGTGTTTTTATGATTTTAATGCCGGCAGATACACATTTTCCCCTGGGGGCTTTGTGGGGGCTGGCTTCGGGGTTCATTGCGGCTTTTGCTATAATTATATTGAACATGGCCCGGCAGGATCACGATACCCTGACCATTTTGTTTTTTATGTTCGGCCTTGGGGGCATTGTTATATTCTGTCTTTTTTCCCATGACATGCAACTTCCCAATCCCCATGAACTGGTATATCTTTTCTGGTGTTCGGCCACTGCCATTGCCGGCCAGTTTCTGTTGACCCAAGGATTTAAATACGTCACTGCCATTGAAGGGGGCATCATTGCTTCAACCCGGATTTTTCTGGCGGCCATCCTGGGGCCTTATCTTGTGATGGATCCTGCGCTTTCCTTTGCAGGATGGGTCGGGGCGTTTCTAATTTTTGCCGGCAATGCGCTTTTGACCGTAAAAAAAGTGCGCAAATTTGCCGGCCGCCGCCCCGCACCCCATCTTGACAAAGGTTAATGATATTCCCTGGCCCGTTTAACCCGCCGACCGGCACACTTTGTTATATTTTTTGCCGAGTCCCTTAGCTCTGAATGGCTTGTTCAAAGGGTTCAAGGCCAATACGTTCGATCATCTTTCCTAAGCGCTCCCCTTTTTTGGCATTTTCTTTGTAATATTCAACAATGCGTTTACAAGCCTCCATGGCCTGTTCAGTGTCCAGACCTTCAGCCACTTTTTGGGCAATCCTGGGACTCATGCCTACGTTGCCGCCAATGACAAGGACCCAACCGTTCGCTTCGCCGATAAGCCCGATGTCCCTGACCCAGGATTCGGAGCAGGACAGCTTGCACCCCGATACCGCCATTTTAAATTTACCCGGCAGTTCCATGGCATGGTATTGTTTGTCCAGTTCCATGCCCATGCCCAGGGCATCCTGCTTGCCGAGCTTGCAGAAGGTGGTGCCCGGGCAGGCGCGTACCGAGCGGATACACATGCCCACGGCTGCACCCTTCTCAAGTCCCAGATCCTGCCATGCTGAATCAATGTCCTCTTCCTGGAGTCCTACAATGGCAATACGCGCGGCTCCGGTAATCTTGAGCGCTTTGGCATCGTATTTTTCCGACACATCAGCAATTTTTCTGAGCAGTTCCGGTGTAACAACCCCGCAGGGAATGTGAGGGGCGATGGCATAGGTCTTGTTGTCATTCTGGAGAATGGCTCCCTTTTCACCAATTTTAAGCATGTATTCCGTCCTTTTAAAATGAAATTTATAAAAGATGGTACGTTAATATCGCCCCATTCAGCCGGGGCTAAATCCAATTTTACAACAAACTAAAATTACAATAAAAAAATTTTAGTTACTTATGAAGTAATATTATATAATAAATATAAACGACCTTGGGCATTGTCAAGGCTGTTGATTTCACTCTGGTTTAAGCTTGTCCCGGTGATTGCTTTTTAGAGACTTGATCACAAGATGGGCCACCGATGTGGTGAGCAGATCCAGGACACTAGCCCCCTGTGTTATTCAAACATTATTTTGCAATCAATCACCTACTATACCCGCTGCGGGTATAGTAGGTGATTGCCTGATGATCGGTCCGATATTTTTTCGGAGTTCCCCATATATAGTCTTATGTCTATATTTTGTCACAAATACAATTATCACCTTGACAAGGCGTACGCTATGACGTACTTCGTGTGGAGAAAGTTTCAAGGAGGTTTATATGACAATATTATCCGTAACAGAAGCCCGTTCTAATCTTTACAGGCTCATTGACCAGGCATCATCATCCCACGAACCTATTATTATCACAGGCAAAAGAGGAAATGCGGTGCTTATCTCCGAAGAAGATTGGAAAGCAATTCAAGAAACTATGTTTTTGTTAAATATTCCTGGAATGCGTGAATCAATTCAAGAAGGACTGTCAACCCCGGTAGAAGATTGCCATGAGGATCTTGACTGGTGATCTGGAAAGTTGTTTTTACAAAACAAGCTCAAAAGGATGCAAAGAAACTATCAACGGCCGGGTTAAAGTCAAAAGCAGAAGAAATCATAGATATATTAAAAATTAATCCATACCAAAATCCACCTTCTTATGAAAAACTCGTAGGTGATTTGTCTGGTGCATATTCAAGACGATTAAATATTCAGCATAGACTTGTATACCAAATCATAAATGATGATAAAGTTGTTAAAGTCCTTCGTATGTGGACACATTATGAAT
>DATFIL010000186.1:0-6476 GCA_035270145.1 Desulfobacter sp.
TTGTTGTATTCCCTGAAATGAATCTTACAGGTTATTTCCCATCAGATTTAAGCAATGCCGTTACCCTTGATTCCGGATGGATGGATGAACTGAATCGGCTTGCACAAAAACACAATATGGCCATACTAACCGGACTTGTGGAAAAAGCGGATTCGGGAAAAATTTATGCCACCCATCTGGTGTTTCGACCGGATCAACCGGTTGCCCTGTACAGAAAAATTCATTTATCTCCATTTGAGGCACCCTATTTCAGCTGTGGAGATGATGTAGAAGTCTTTAAATTCAAAGGGGTACATTTCGGAATTCAGCTGTGTTACGATGCCCATTTTCCAGAATTGTCCACGGCCATGGCATTAAAAAAAGCGGATATTATTTTTTTCCCCCATGCGTCTCCAAGGGGAACGCCTGTTGAAAAAAGCGCATCCTGGAAGCGCCATTTAACGGCCCGGGCCTTTGACAATGCAGTGTTTGTGGCAGCGGTTAATCAGGTCGGCAAAAATGATGCAGGACTTGATTTTCCAGGAATTTCCATGATGGTCGGTCCTGATGGATTTTTGGCAGGTGAAAACATCGCATATGAAAATAAGATGTACACCCATGTGCTGGACATATCGTTACTTGAACACATACGCACCCATAAAATGAGATATTTTTTGCCCAACAGGCGGGCCAATCTCATTGAAGAATAAGTCTTTAATCTTTAGAGTTTTTTAGTTTTTGCGCGCCGACCAAATCATTTACAAGGGCGTTGCGGTTCTGGATATAGGCGTTACGCATGGCTGTGTAAGGATCTATTGCAGCTTCTTTGAACGCTTCATACTCTCCGATACGAAATGATGTCTTGTTTACCTTTTCAAGCCCCGAGGCCCCCCAAGACAATTCCCAGGGCTGTGCATAATTGATGGGATCGATAAGCCTATCCCCTGCCCTGCCCACGGCATCCCTCAGGGAACTGGGGCCAAGAACGGGCAGCATCAGGTAAATTCCGTTACCGATCCCGTATGATCCAAGGGTTTGGCCAAAATCTTCATTTTGAAGCTGGATGCCCACATATTTCTGGGCAAAATCATTTAATCCGCCAAAACCAAGGGTTGTATTGATGAAAAAAGCGGAGAATTCCATACCTGCAGCTTCACCCTTGCCCTGGAGAAGGTCATTGACAAAACGGATGGGAAACAACAGGTTTTTAAAAAAATGTTTAACCCCTTGGCGGGCAAAGGAGGGAACGATCCGGGCGTATCCTTTTGCTATCGGCCTTAAGCCATACATGTAAAGTTTATCGTTAAAGACAAAAACAGCGCGGTTAAATCCTTCAAAGGGATCTGCTACCATGTCATGGGTGCTCTGGCTCTGATCTGCTTGATCCTCCTGAAAAATATCAGCTTCAAATCCATCATCCTCTGCCGTATCTGCCCGGCCGGCTGCACTGATTGTCTGGTCAGCGGTGGGATCTGAGTCCGAAAAAGATGCCAGTTGTCCGCTTTGATTAACGATGTTACCGGCAACGGCCGGACCTGTGATCAGTGTCAGGATCATAATTATAGGGAGCAAATAAGACTTCATAGAGATTTCTCCTGCGGTTTGCATCTTTGTTCATAACTCAATTATTATCTTTAAAGATAAATTTTCTGATCAGCGATTCTATATCCAGGGCGGATTCGGTGTTATTAAACGCTTCTTCCTCTTCAAGCATGATATCAGAACCGCCCGGAGAAATGGAAATATATTTTTCACCGATAATGCCTTCGGTTTTAACAGAGGCAATGCTGTCTTCGCTGAGTTGTACCCCCTGGTTGATCCTGAAGGCAACCTTTGCCTCCAGACGCTCTTTATCCAACGAAATCTCAGCAACATTACCGATCTCAACACCGGCCATCTCAATGTCGGCACCGTTTTTCAAACCGCTTACAGAGGTAAAATATGCATACAGCGTATACCCCTTGGCGTTGAACATTGAGACACCGCCCAGGACGACTGTAAGATATCCCGCACACAAAAGGCCGATAAGAACAAAGAGGCCTACATATAATTCCTTGCTTATTGATTTCATAACCTGTCCTTAATTTTTGAGTATCAGGCCTCTTTTCCTGAGACAAACGCCTTTACTATGTCATTATCCGTCTGAAAAATCCCGTCATTCTTTCCAAAGTAAATAATTTTACCCTGGTCGAGCATGGCCACACGTTGTGATATGGTAAATATCTCCGGAATGCCATGGCTGACAATAACAGCAGTAAAACCGAATTCTTTCTGGTATGTGGAAATCATGGCATGAACACCGTTTCTTCTCACCGGATCAAGCCCTGACGTGGGTTCGTCAAAAAGCACGGCGGCAGGCTCGGTAATCAGGGCCCGGGCAAGGGCCACACGCTTTTTTATCCCTCCGGACAACTGGCCTGGATATTTATTTTCGTGGTTACTGATCTCCAGTACCTGCATTTTTTCTTTAACCCGCTGGCGGATCTGATCCATGGGCGTCTTTCTTTTTTCGGTTAACGGCAGAGCAATATTTTCCCACACCGTTAAGAAATCAAAGAGGGCATTGTCCTGGAACATATAGGATATCTGCCTGTAGAACCTATGTCTTTGCGTTCTGTCCATTTGATTTGTGGGCATTCCATCCACACAGACCTGACCTGAATCCGGCTGCATCAGACCAATAATATGTTTAAGCAACACAGATTTTCCGCAACCGCTTTTACCGATGACGCACGTCACCAGACCCTTTTCAATGGCAAGATTGACGCCGTCCAGCACATTGTTGCCTGAAAAACTTTTGTGAATATCTATCAGTTCAATGAAAGGCTGATCCATAATTAAACCAGAAAAAAGGTAATAATGTAATCGGAGATCAGAATGAGAATACAGGAATTGACAACCGCATTGGTGGTAGCCAAGGAGACGCTTTTAGCACCCTGCCCTGCCTGAGCCCCTGAAATATGCGCAAAAAACCCCTTGTAGCAACACATGGTCGAAACAATCACGCCAAACACCAGGGCTTTAAGAAAACCGCCGGAGACATCGGCCAAGTCAATGCTTCGGATTACTCTATCCATATAAATATATCGATTGACACCCAGCATCATGACGCCGGACAAAAACCCGCCGAATATGCCTGTAACATCAAAAAGAGCGGTTAAGAGCGGAAAACTGATAATGGAGCCTGCCAGGCGGGGAGAAAAGGAAAATCTTACTGGATGGATATCCATGGTTTCAAGGGCGTCAATTTGTTCTGAAATCCGCATGACACCAATTTCCGCAGCCATGGCTGACCCGGCCCGGGCCGCAATCATGATGGCGGACAGCACAGGCCCAAGTTCACGGATAAGGGTCATGGCAACGGCTGATCCAAGGGTCGCTTCGGATCCGTAATCTACCAGGGTGTAATACCCTTGAAGTCCTAATACCATACCGGTGAATATGGCAGTTAAAACAATGACAAACATGGATTTAGCCCCAATAAACCACACCTGTTCCATAATTTTGAAAATTTGAATAAAGGGAAAAAAATTCAGGCAGATGCCCTGAAAAAAAAAGATTGATATCCGGCCAATGGATCGGGTGCCGTCAATGGCGGCTAAGCCTAATTTTTCAATACGCTGTTTAAACATAGTCCATACCTTATAAGCGTTCTTTTTTCAAAAAACAAGCGGTTTAAAACGGATGGCCATGCTTGATAAACCTAATTTGGAAGTCATGAACCCTGACAAAAAAAATTGACACGTACTCAATATTTTAATACGTATTAATGTAAGCATATACAAATTTCCACCCAGGACAAATCCCATGACCCAAAAAATTACGTTGAGCATCCCAGATAGGCTGTATGAAAAACTCAATGAGTGGAGGAGCGCCTTTAATCTTTCAAAAATATTTCAAGATGCGTTGAGTGATGCCATTGAAAAAAAAGAGAGCTTCAGCAAAAAATTTTGTGAAGAATTTGACATGACCCAGATTATCAACCGGCTTCAGCAGGAGAAGGCGCAGTGGCTTAAAAACTTCTACAATGCGGGCCGGACGCGGGGTTTTGGCTGGGCACAAGGTGCCCATTACCAGGATCTGTTATACGTACTGGATCATAACGATACGTGTAATTTTGGTCAAGAAATTGTCCGGCACAACCGTTTTAAAGCATATTTTGAGCATATCTACGATGCCCATAACCTGACCCGCTATGCCCAACAAGGGAATGTTGATCATGAAAAAAAATTTCTGGAAGGCTGGTTTGACGGGGTCAACGCATTCTGGAACCAAGTAAGGGAGCAAATTTAAGCATGGAAAAATCTGCCACAATACTTGGCATTGATGCCGGATCCGTATCCGTTCATCTTGCCGTTGTTGATCTGAACGGCAATCTTTTGCATAAAGCATCTGAATACCACCATGGCGATGTCAGGGCATGTCTAACAAAAATGCTGACCCATAAGATCCTTTCCTCCGTGACCCATGTGGCTAAAACCGCATCCACATCAGCCGATATCAATGCAACGATCAGTGTTGACGAACAGGTGGCGGTCATACGCAGTACACGCCACATCCATAACGATTTCAGCGCTATTTTGCATGTGGGCGGAGAAAAGTTCTTCCTCAGCCTGTTTGACAACCTTGGTAATTACAGAGGCCAGCGGCATAATTCAGGGTGTGCGGCAGGTACCGGGGCATTCCTGGACCAGCAGGCCGGCCGGATTCATCTGCAGGGCTCGGCGAATATTTCATCCCTGGCCCTTGAAAACTGCGGCCGGCGACCGGATATCGCCACCCGGTGTGCAGTGTTTGCAAAAACAGACCTGATCCATGCCCAGCAGCAGGGCTATGATCTTAAACAGATTTGTGACGGACTTTGTTACGGGCTTGCCAGAAACATTGCCAACACCTTGTTCAAACAGGAGATCCCGGAAAAAAAGATCATATTCTGCGGCGGTGTTGCCAAAAACAATGCCGTTAAAACGCATCTTGAATCTATTCTCGGCAAACCGCTTGTCAAAGGCGAACACGCCCTGGTTTATGGGGCCATGGGCGCAGCATTGTGTCTTGCCGATGAAATAATGAATACCCATGTACCGGCCACGTCATTGAATGATATCAACAATGTTTTCCTGGAACGAAAAAAAACAAAAGGTATGCTTAATCCGGCCCTTGACCTTACCCTGTCTGATTATCCTGACGTTTCATCCGTTAAAACCCTTGATTTTGAATCCGTTGAAATTGAAATTTTCAAACCGATTCATAACGGCGATGTTGTTAAGGGCTTTTTAGGACTTGATGTGGGTTCCACCAGCACCAAAAGTATTATTATTGACCAGGCGGGTGAACCTGTTGCAGGATTTTACACCCGGACCGCATCAAGACCTGTGGAAGCAATCCAGCACATATTTAAAGCCTGTGATCATCTCATGGCTGAAAAAAGGATTATTTTCCAGATCCAGGGATGTGGCACCACAGGTTCGGGCCGGCGTATTTCCGGCAAAATCATTGGTGCGGATCTGGAACCCGATGAGATCACAGCCCATGCCACCGCCGCCGTGAATCTTCACCCGGATGTGGATACCATCATTGAAATCGGGGGCCAGGACGCTAAATTTACCATCGTTAAAAACGGCTTGGTCACTTCGTCGGTCATGAATACGGTATGTGCCGCAGGCACGGGCAGCTTTATCGAAGAACAAGCCATGCGCCTTAACTGCCCGCTATCCGAGTACTCCCACAGAGCACAGGGCATTGCAGCGCCGATATCCAGTGACCGGTGCACGGTTTTCATGGAAAGGGATATCAATTATTTTTTTGCTGAAGGCTATGGAAAAAATGAAATTCTGGCATCGGTGCTTCACTCGGTACGCGACAACTACCTGGCCAAAGTCGCCAATATTGCCCAAATCGGTGACCAAGTCGTGTTCCAGGGGGCCACAGCCCGAAACAGGGCCCTTGTGGCAGCCTTTGAGCAGAAATTGAATAAACCCATCCATGTATCCCGGTACTGCCATCTCACCGGCGCCCTTGGCATTGCCCTGATGGCCAGACAGATGAAGCAGCAAGGCGCACTGTCTGAAACGGATTTCAGGGGGTTCAACCTGTGGAAAGACCATATTCCAGTGCGTCAGGAGGTTTGCCGACTGTGCACCAATCATTGCAAAATCACCATTGCCGAAGTAAAAGGAGAGACCCTTGCCTATGGATTTTTGTGCGGCAGGGATTACCAGACTAAAAAACGGATGACCTCTTCAGGTCGTTATGATCTTTTAGGGGTTAGAAAAGAGGTCTGCCACAAAACCATGCCCGTACCGCCCGGTTTTAAAGACAGTGGAAAACGTATAACCATCGGCCTTCCCGATGCCCTTCATATGGTCCAGGATCTTGATTTCTGGCGGATTTTTTTCAAGGAACTTGGATTACCGGTAGTGACCAGTCGCAAGTGTACCGATCCTGTCAAGCAGGGTAAACGAATTGCCGGCGCCGAATTCTGTGCGCCTGTCCTTGCA
>DATFIL010000187.1:0-3442 GCA_035270145.1 Desulfobacter sp.
GTGGTGGGCGGATACCTGGGCGGAGAACTCAATCCCTTTGGTAACTTTCTTACTGTCCGCCAGTCATACGCCCATGCCTGGGTGGAATATTTCGACAGCACGGCTTTCAACAACACAGGAGACTGGATACGGACAGATCCCACTGGGGTCGTGGTCCCGAACCGGGTTCGTACCAACCCGGACGGTTCTTCTGTCCGAATTGCACCGGGGAACCGGGCCCTGCCTTTTATGACCCGGCTGGGATTTGCCCTTGAAGCCCTTAACCTGAAATGGGAAGCCTGGTTTACGGGGTATTCCGCATTTGAGCAGAATGCCTGGCTCAAAGCCATGGGATTGATAAAAAACAACCAGGCCGGCGGGCCGATGCTCTTTTTTCTCACCTTATGCGGCATCAGTCTTTTTGCGGGTATCCTGATTTGGCGTTTTAAAAAGAAACCTGTGTCATCGGATCCGGTTGCCCTGGCTTTTGAGCAATTTACAGACAAACTGTCCAAGGCCGGGATTGTCCGTGCGCCCGGCCAGGGGCCGGTTGCATTTGCACAAGCCTGCATTGATAAACGGTCGGACCTGGCAGATGAGATTCAATTAATCATGGACCTGTACATCGGTCTTCGGTATAAAGGCTCGGGTTCCGCTATGGATTCAGATCAGGAATCAGACCGGTTTGGGGTCTGTGTCAAACGATTCAGACCGAGTAAAAAGAAGAAGAGCTGAGCCTGCTCCCCCTCCCCCTTATATTACACTCGATGATTGAGTTAGAGCCAGGAAGCTATCTCATGCACATGAAGAATGAATATTTGAATTGGGATGTGTCGGAATTTGTCCGTATAGGTTATATATTTCTTATAGGCAATCCTGGGATTAACCGGTAATCTTGAAGAACAACGTATTTTTTACTCAACCAGAAATTTATAAAATATTAATGATTTTAATAAGTTGACATGAAATTCACAGGGTTTTAATATAGGCATTAAGTGTAAAACAGTCTCTAAAAGACAAAACCAAGGAGCTCCTCATGTCAAAAATATTAAGAATAAATACCAGGGAAAAAACCTATTCATTTGAAACTCCGGCCGAAGATATTGCAGGGCTTGGCGGACGGGCCCTGACGTCGAGAATGATTTTAAATGAAGTCCCTGCCACATCCCATCCTTTAAGCAAGTCTAATAAACTGGTCTTTGCACCGGGATTGTTGTCGGGTTCTCCTGCTGCCAACTCAGGGCGGCTTTCCGTGGGCGGAAAATCTCCGTTGACCGGTGGTATTAAAGAGAGTAACAGCGGCGGCCTTGTTTCCCAGAAATTGGCACGGCTTGGGATTAAAGCCCTGGTTTTGGAGGATAAACCTGAAGACGACGGCTTCTCCATGGTTGTTATTAAACAAGACAGTGTTGAGTTCCTTGATGCAGACGAATACGTAGGCGTATGCAACGGCGATATGATCACAAAGCTCTGGGACCGGTTTGGCAAACGTGTGGCCACTGCAAGTATCGGGGTTGCCGGGGAACAGCGCCTGACATCCGCCTCCATCCAGTTTGCCGATCCCAAGGGGCATCCCGGCCGGGCAGCCGGCCGGGGCGGTCTTGGGGCGGTAATGGGGTCAAAGAAGATCAAAGCCATTGTGGTGGATGATAAAGGTACGGATCGTGTGCCACTCCATGATCCCGAAGCCTTTAAGGCAGCCAATAAAAAATGGGTGGAACTGCTCACATCTCATCCGGTTTCAGGCCAGGGCCTGCCTGCCTACGGTACCGCCGTTCTGGTTAATGTCATCAACGAAGCCGGTGCCCTGCCAACCAAGAACTTTAGAAACGGACGGTTTGAAAATGCCCAGGACATCAGTGGCGAGACCATGGCAGCCAACATCGAAAAACGCAGTGGGGTTGCTACGGAAGGGTGTCATCCGGGCTGCGTAATCAAATGTTCTCAGGTCTACAATGATAAGGACAACAACTACCTTACCTCGGGCTTTGAATATGAGACCATCTGGGCCTTTGGGGCCCATTGCCTGATCAAGGAGCTGGATGATATTGCCATGCTGGACAGACTGTGTGACGATTTCGGCCTTGATACCATTGAAACCGGTGTAACCATGGGCATTGCCATGGAAGGCGGCATTATTCCCTGGGGAGACGGCAAAGCGGCCATTGAGCTGCTTAAAAAAGTGGGCACAGGCGATCCCATGGGCAAAATCATCGGGAACGGTGCCGCCTTCACCGGTCAGGCCCTGGGCGTTGACCGGGTACCGGTGGTAAAACGCCAGGCCCTGCCGGCCTATGACCCAAGGGCGGTCAAAGCTGTGGGTGTCACATATGCCACCACCCCAATGGGCGCGGATCATACCGCAGGGTACGGTGTTTGCCAGAATATTCTGGGCGTGGGCGGTTCCATTGACCCTTTGAAAAAGGACAACAATGTGGAAATCTCCAAGAATCTGCAAATTGCCACCGCAGCCATTGATGCTGCAGGTCTGTGTCTGTTTGTGGCCTTCCCGGTACTTGACAACCCCGAAGGTCTGCAGATGATTGTGGATATGATCAATGCAAGGTATGGTCTTAGTCTTGTGGTTGATGATGTGACAACCTTGGGTATTTCGATTCTCAAGGATGAACTGGAATTTAACCGCCGGGCCGGTTTCACGCCAAAGGATGACCGTCTGCCTGATATGTTCAAGGAACCGTTTGCACCGCACAATACCACTTGGGATTTCACAGATGAAGAACTGGCCGAAGCCGTAAAATTCTGATTAATTTTAACTGTTTTCCGGGGCAGTGGCGTTCCGGCTGCCCCGGTTTTTATTTCACTCGATGATCAAGTTTTCAGGTGGTTGTAACTCACATGGGCAATGTACTTTTTAATGCGTTTTCATTTCTACAGAAAAAACTAAAAGCACAAGATATTCCTTGTGTAAATGCCGTGCTTGATTTAAAGGACGGCCAACGTGTAAAAGATATTTTAGACGGTCTGGGAATAACGCCCCAGGATATTGAAGGGGTTTTTGTTAACGGGAAGATCGCCCCCCTTGACACCCCGCTCCATGACGGCGACCGGATTGCGGCCCTGCCGCCCGGTACCCCCGGGCCATACCGGCTTCTTCTGGGGCTTGTTTCTTCCCCAGGTCACAAATCAGGTGAAAGATCGGACAAAAAGAAAGACCCCGCCAAATGAAAATAGAAGTCAGACTGTTTGCCTCGCTTGCGTCCTATGCCGATCATGGGGATATGGATTCTGACGGCTGTCTCAGCTTTAAAACGCCGGCGACTATACGGGATGCGATCCAGCGTTTAGGTGTCCCTGAACAGGAGATCAAGCTGGTGTTTCTCAATGGGGTTGGCGCGTCTCTGGATTCTTCCCTCAAGGACAGGGACCGTGTGGGGATTTTTCCCCCCATTGGGGGCGGATGATGCCAAAGGATCATTCACTTGAATCCAGGGCACGGATTGAA
>DATFIL010000188.1:0-5127 GCA_035270145.1 Desulfobacter sp.
GGCCATGATTGCCGCCAGAAAATTTGCCTTTCTCAATCCGGTCCACACCTCCGGATTTATGCCCAGACTGAATGAGCAATCCTGCATCGGATGCGGCCGATGCGTGAGTATCTGTCCGGTTGATGCCATCTCACTGGTATCGGCAAATGATCCCCATCAGCCCAAGCGGAAAACCGTCCGCATTAATCATGAAATATGTCTTGGCTGCGGGCTCTGTGTCAGAAACTGCGCCCAGGAGGCCCTGGAACTGGTTCCCGTGGACAGGCAGGTGATCACCCCCTTAAACGGGACTCATAGGGCAGTGGTCATGGCTCTTGAGCGGGGAAAGCTCCAGAACCTGATCTTCGACAATCAGGTATTGTTCAGCCATCGGGCCCTGGCTGCGGTGCTCGGGGTTATTCTCAGGCTGCCGCCGGTCAAACAGACCCTTGCCCGAAAACAGATTAAATCCAGATACCTGGTAGCCCTGGGACAATGGCTTAACCCGGCAGAGCCGGAGCCGGAGTAACACTATCCTGTCGTTTGCCCCGGCTTTTGAACTATAGCCAGATCATTTCACCGGGCTGGTCCGGTCCTGCAACAGACAACGTTGTGGAGAAGGGATCAAGATTTTTAGATATCTCTATGGCTGCCTTTTCAGGACAGTTATTTTCCTCGCTTAAGTGGGCAAGCACCACATGGTCAAGATCCTTGTGACAAATTTGCGCCACCAGATCCCTTGCATTCTGGTTGGAAATATGACCGGTTCGCGACTGGATTCGCTGCTTCAAATGCCAGGGATAGGGACCCGTCATCAGCATGTCCGGGTCATGGTTGGCTTCAATATAGAGGGCA
The DNA here is from genome assembly GCA_035270145.1 of Desulfobacter sp. GTDB lineage: Bacteria > Desulfobacterota > Desulfobacteria > Desulfobacterales > Desulfobacteraceae > Desulfobacter. The sequence continues at coordinate 835 of DATFIL010000188.1, forward strand.
TTGACCCGGCTTAAATGGGTTCGCACAAGATTTGTGACTATCCCAAGGTCCGTGGCAATACCGATTTTTTTCCCCTGGTGTTTCAAGGTAAGGCCTGCAGGATCACAGGCATCATGGCTGATGGAAAAGGGATTAACTGCCAGGGATCCGATGTCAAAGGCAGACCCGCATTCAAAAAAATTAATCTGGTCGATTTTGCCTAACCCCTTGCAGGCATTAAAGGTGTCGGAGGTCACATAGACAGGAATATTAAACCTGCGGCTCAACACCCCTGCCCCTTTAACGTGATCGGTGTGTTCGTGGGTGATGATGATGGCTTTCAGGTCATCCGGCGTCCGGCCTACGGCAGCCATTCGACGCTGAATTTCTATACCTGAAAGCCCTGCATCAACAAGTACGGCAGTATCCGGTGTGGATACAAATATGGCATTCCCCTTGCTGCCGCTGGCAAGGGGACATAGACAAAATGAGCTATTCTCCGGCTTTTTCTGCATCTTTTTTAGCGGCTTTATAGGAAAGCTTAATTTTTCCGTCCCGGGTGATATCCAACACCTTGACCTTGATCACTTCACCTTCCTTGACCACATCGGTGACTTTTTTAACCCGGTAATCTGCCAGTTCCGAAATGTGGACCAAACCGTCCGTGCCGGACTTGATGTTTACAAAGGCGCCAAAGTCGGTAATTTTCACCACAGCCCCTTCGTAGATGGCACCGATTTCCGGATCCATGGCAATATCCTTGACCATGGCCACGGCTTTGGCGGAATCGTCTTCATTTTCAGCGGCAATTTTTACAGTGCCGTCATCATCCACTTCAATGGTGGTGTTGGTATCGGCCTGCAGTGCCCGGATCACCTTGCCGCCCGGGCCGATGATATCCCGGATCTTGTCCTTATTAATCTGGACGGATACAATCTTGGGCGCACGGGGCGATATCTCTGCCCTTGCTTGATCCAGGGTATCCAGCATTTTCTGCAGAATGTGCAGGCGGCCGCTATTGGCCTGATTCAAAGCGGTTTCCATAATCTGCCTGGACAGTTCCTTGATTTTGATGTCCATCTGCAGTGCGGTAATGCCGTCCTTAGTGCCGGCAACCTTGAAATCCATATCACCAAAATGGTCCTCGTCCCCAAGGATATCGGAAAGAACAACCGTGTTATTTTCGTCGGAAACCAGACCCATGGCAATGCCGGATACCGGGGCTTTAATGGGCACACCGCCATCCATCAGCGCCAGGCACCCGGAACATACGGTTCCCATGGAAGAGGATCCGTTGGATTCCATGACTTCGCCCACCAGGCGGATGGTATATTCGAATTCATCATGGGGGGGAATGACCCGGTTCAAGGCCCTGTGGGCCAAATTCCCATGGCCGATATCCCGGCGGGACGGACCGCCCGGACGTCTCACCTCACCAACGGAAAAGGGAGGAAAGTTATAATGAAGCATAAATGCCCGGGTTTCAGTATTGGAGTCCAAGGTTTCCAGGCGCTGTTCGTCCAGTCCGGAACCCAGAGTGAGTACGCCTATAACCTGTGTTTCGCCACGGGTAAACAGAGCAGACCCATGGGGCCGGGGCAGACAGCCCACAGCACAAGTGATCTGGCGAACCTCATCAAAGGCACGGCCGTCAATGCGTTTATTTTCCTTAAGAACAATATCCCTGGATACTTTTTTAACGGTTTTGCCGAAAACTTCCTTGATCTGTTTGACTTTGTCCGGATATTCAGATTCAAACTGGGCAACCGCCTCATCCTTGAGCGCACGCAAGGCGTTCTGACGCTCAATTTTGGTTTTAATCTGAACCTTTTCATGAATCTTATCCCAGGCCCAATCTTGAACCTTGGCGGCAAGGGCCTCATCCTTTTCCGGCGGAACGAATTCCCGTTTGGCCTTTCCCACGGAGCTTTTTAACTCTTCTTGCAGGGCAATGGCAGGCTGCATGGCTTCATGACCAAAGAAAATGGCATCCAGCATATCCGTTTCAGATACGATGTCAGCGCCACCTTCCACCATGACCACACCGGTTTTAGAACCGGCCACGGTCAGATCAATGTCACTTTGTTCCATCTGCTCAGGTGTGGGGTTGGCAATAAACTGCCCGTTGACCCGTCCAACCTTGACACCGGCAATGGGTCCGTTAAAGGGGATGTCTGAAATTTCAAGGGCAGCAGAAGCCCCAATCATGGCAAGAATGCCCGGTTCGCACAACTTATCCGTGGACATTACGGTTGCAATCACCTGGGTTTCAAAATTATAACCATCTTCAAACAAAGGCCGGATAGGCCGGTCAATGAGCCGGGCATTTAAGGTTTCATGCTCCGAAGGCCTGCCGATTTCCCGTCTGAAATAGTTCCCCGGAATTCTGCCGGCCGCATAAATTTTTTCCTGGTATTCAACGGACAAGGGCAGAAAGCCGATGTCCTCTTTGGGGTCTTTGGCAGTCACCGCCGTTACGATTACCATGGTTTCCCCATACGTCACCATCACAGACCCGGAGGCCTGTCTGGCAATTTTTCCTGTACTGATCGTTAATGCTTTGCCGCCGATATCGGCTGAAACAACTTTTTCCATAATTTCTCCTGATAAACTAAAAATTGGGATAGTGTTTATCCGGGAATAAAAATTTTATCCAAACGCAAGATCAAAAAAAGAGCCAAGGCTCACAATTGGACCAAAAGGCGATTTCCGGATGGACACTAAAAAAATGGGCGGCATAAGGTAAGAAAAGAGCTTATACATATAATAAACCCGCATATTTACCATCAAACACCTCTATGAATACCAGGGTTGATTTGATAGCAAAGATGCGAACTTATATAAAAGCCATTCCTGTCTTGTACCGCCCTGCTGAAAACAAAACCAGCTTAAAGGACCCGGCGCAAAATCTGTAGCATTTAGTGCCCCGAGTCCCTAAGGCCTATTATCTTCTGAGTCCGAGCTTCTCAATCAATGACCGATATCTGTTAATATCTTTTTCCTTGAGATAGTCCAGAAGACTTCTGCGTCGACCGACCAGAATTAAAAGCCCCCGTCTTGAATGGTGGTCTTTTTTATGGCTCTTCAAATGATCGGTCAGATAGCTGATCCTGTGGGTTAAAATGGCCACCTGAACTTCAGGTGAACCGGTGTCGGACTCATGGAGCTTGAATTTTTCAATCATCTCCTCTTTGTTTTCTGCAAGTAATACCACTGTAACACTCCTTTATTTGGAATAAATTAAAATTCGATGCCATAAATATACAAGCAGTTCACATAAATTGCCTTTTATCCAATATTCCATTCAGAACAACGGCAGATGAACTACCCAAACATCGAAGAGATAGTTTAGAATTTTTTACCAGTTAAGCGCTAAAAACGCAACAATATTTGTATGTTTGCCCGGATATATCCGGGGTGACGATGGCCAGCAGGTTATCATCTGAATCCAGTACCCGGATATCCGAAATATTGTTTTGGGATTCATTTTTATCACCGGCCATCAGCAAGGCATCGGGCATGGGAATTTCTGCCACAGACAGGGGCTGGCCATACTTGACTTTTCCGGCTGTTTCACTGTCTGCAACAATGGCCGGAAGAAACGCCAGGCACTGGGACATGGAGATAAACCGGGCCTCGATATCCCGGGGAGACATCTTTTCAAAATTTTCAAGATCCACAGCATGTTCAATTTTAAACTGACCGGCTCGGGTGCGCTGTAATGCCGACAAATGGGCGCCGCATCCCAGTGCAGCCCCGATATCATGGGCCAGGCTGCGAATATAGGTGCCCCCCGAGCATGTCACCGGCATGTTAAAAACCGGATGACCGTTTGTATCCATACAAAAGTTTTCCATTTTAATGGCCATGATTTCAATGGAGCGGGGCGGTTTTTCAATAATTTGTCCCTGGCGGGCCAGTTTATACAGGGGTTGGCCTTTATGCTTCAGGGCCGAATAAGCTGGTGGGATTTGTTCCTGGGGACCCAGAAAACCTGTCACAATATCTTTGACCTGATATGAATCCAAGGCGGCAAGGCGGCCGGAAGGCGCCGTGTGGGTAACCGTGCCGGTGCAATCACACGTGTCGGTTTCGATACCAAGGGTGACTTGGGCATAGTACCCTTTAACCCCTTTTAAAAAATATTTTGAAATCCGGGTGGCCTGGCCCACAACAATGGGCAGCACCCCAGTGGCAAAGGGATCCAGGGTTCCTGTGTGCCCGATTTTTTTTACCTTAAGCAGCCGCTTAAGCCGGCTGACCACCCCGGCCGAGGAGATGCCTTTGGGTTTATTAACAACAAGAAGACCGCTT
>DATFIL010000189.1:0-6851 GCA_035270145.1 Desulfobacter sp.
GCATACGCCCGTTCAAATTCTTCAAGGGCTTGTGCGACCTTGCCGGTCATGCCCGTTACCACGGTGATACCCCGGGCCTTGAGCTGCCGTTCGCTGCCCGGACTTAACCAGCCCGTCAGGAAGGCATCGCAGTTTTCGTTGACGGCCATGGTGATGAACAGCAGACCTGCGCCCGGACCGGATTTCCCCGACCCCTCAAACCATTGCAGTTCTTTAGACAACATGTCCATCACCAGCAGGTGTGATGCTGTGCCCGGTTTGTCACTCACCTGGGCATCAAGGTTTTTTCCACGGGCGGTGATGGCAATTTTCATGGGTGATTCCCTGAATTTATAGCCTTTTTAGAGATCAAACCTGTCCTCAATAGATTGAATTGCATCCGCTGCCGCATCCTTAAGGTCTTCGTGGGAAAGCGCCGCCTGATGGGCGGCGATCCAGTCCCGGGTATCAGGGGTGCCGATTTCTCCCAGTGCGTATAAAATGTCACCCTGGACAGGAACATCTTTGGTGCTGAATGCCTCAATTAAAATTTTTTCCAGCTCAGCACACAGGGCTGGTGCTTCTTCGGCCAGGGCTTCCACCACCACCATGGCACCTAAACGCACAGACCAGGTTTCGTGAAGAAGCAGTCCGGAAAATCCTTTGAACAACCGGTTAGACGCGAGCATCTGTTCGGTGATCCACTCTGCCCGGCCATCCTCCAGTATGGTTTTCAAGGCCATTGTATCCAGGTCCATGCTCTCCTTGTTGACGATCATGTCCAGAATTTCTTCTTCCGTCACAGCCCCGGTCCACCGAGCATCATCATCATCCAGAATCAGACAGGGGGCGGACATCACCTTATCTTTCTGGGCTTTTTCAGGGAACAAGGAACCGTCAATGATGTGAAGGTGAATGTTTTCACAGGCCGCGGCAAGGGGGATGAGCCGCTCAACCATTCCCGGGCAGTGGGGGCATTGCAGGGCAATATACAGGGTCAGCCGGCATGGCACTTCGATATTATCCAATGTTTTTTGGATACCATCACTCGAATTCGGTTTGTCAAGAGCGTTCAGGCCTTTTAAAAAAGGTGACAGTTCACGTTCCAGGGGCAGGGCGGAATATAGAATATTTTTTTTCAGGAAAAAGCCGGGCAGGTCCGAAGTTTGACTGCTATCCGTCCAGGATATGGACGTCGATATCTCCTGCCACTGGCGGGCAAATGCCTTGAATCCTTTTTGCTCGGGATGTTCTGTTTCTGCAATGCTTAAGGTTGGGTGTCCCAAAGGCGTCCAGGCCTTGATCCGCTCTTTTGTCGTGTTGTCCATAATTGTCCTCCAGTTGGCTTGGGTGGGTTGCCGGTATCGTTTGATACTTATCAGAATTCAGGTTTTAAATTAAGGGCAAATCATGTACATAATAGCCTGACATTAAATAATTATCCATGGACAGGTTTAATGAGATTTATAGCAGATCTGCACATCCATTCAAAATATTCCCGGGCCACAGCCAAAAATCTGGACTTGGCGCATATTTATCACACGGCCCAGGTGAAAGGTATAACCCTGGTAGGCACAGGGGATTTTACCCATCCTGCCTGGATCCAGGAGATAGAAACAAAGCTTGAGCCTGCCGAACCCGGGCTGTTTGCATTGAAAGATGAGATTGCAAGACAGATTGACGTCGATGTGCCTGACCCGTGCAAAGGGCCTGTGCGTTTTATTCTCCAGTCTGAGATTTCCAATATATATAAAAAGGACGCAAGGGTCCGCAAAAACCATAACCTGATCTATATGCCGGATCTGGATACGGTAAAGAAGTTCAATGCCCGCCTGGATGCCATCGGCAACATCAAATCCGACGGCCGGCCTATTCTGGGGCTGGATGCCAGGGATCTGCTGGAGATCATGCTGGAGACATCCGACCAGGGCTTTTTCATCCCGGCCCATATCTGGACGCCGTGGTTTTCCATGTTCGGGTCCAAGTCCGGGTTTGATACCATTGAGGAATGCTTTGGTGATTTAAGTTCCCATATTTTTGCCTGTGAGACCGGCCTGTCATCAGACCCGCCCATGAACTGGCGGGTGAAAGATCTGGACAGGGTTCGGCTGATATCCAACTCCGATGCCCATTCCCCGAAATTTCTGGGCCGCAACGCTTCGGTGTTTGATACGGATCTAACCTTTGATGCGGTGCGACGTGCCCTTGAAACCCATGATATTAACGCCTACAAAGGCACCCTGGATATGTATCCCCACCAGGGAAAATACCACTATGACGGCCATCGCAAATGCGGGGTGTGCCTCAATCCCGATGAGACTGCGGCTTTGGGTGGGATTTGTCCTGAATGCGGGAAACCCCTGACCCTGGGTGTGCTTAATCGGGTCCGGGAACTGGCCGACAGGCCGGAGGGGTTTAAGCCTGAAAAGCGGCATCCCCATTCTTATGTGGTGCCCCTGGCTGATATTTTATCCCAGATTTTTGGGGTGGGTCCCAATACCAAAAAGGTGAAAACCCATTATGATAAGGCTGTCAATGCCCTGGGGCCGGAACTTACCATTCTCACAGACCTTTCGCTTGAAATCATTGAACGTGCTGGTGTGCCCTTACTGGCCCGGGCCATACAAAAGATGAGAGACGGGGATATTCACATTGATCCCGGGTATGACGGTGAGTATGGACAGGTCAATATTTTTACCCGGGAGGAAAAAGAGCATCTGCAGGGCGAAGAAAGTTTGTTTGCCACACCTTTGCCTCGTGAAAAAGCCGAAAAAACAACTGATGGCGCACAGCTTTACCGCAAAAAGCCCCAAAGCAAAGATGCAGTATCGCCTTCAGCTGAAAAAAACAAGACCATGGCCCCTGTTGTTCCCGGACATATCCTGGACGGACTGAACCCGGAGCAGGGCAGGGCGGTTAAATCCCCATCAAGGGCCGTAGTGATCCAGGCAGGGCCGGGCACGGGAAAAACCCGTACCCTTACGGCCAGAATCGCCTGGCTGCTTCGGGAGAACAAGGCTGCCCCTGAAAACATCCTGGCTTTGACCTTTACAAATAAGGCGGCCGGCGAACTTGCCGACCGGATTGAATCCTTTATTCCCCAGGGCGGACAGCTTGTTACGGCTGCCACATTTCACGGCTTTTGTCTTCAAATGCTTAAACGTTATTCAGATTTCAAGCGCGGGCTTATGGAAGACGATCTGCGTCTGGAGGTGCTGGGACTGGCTGTCAAAGAAGTGACGGGTGAAAAAAAGGTGCCCAGGAAAACAGTGTCAAAACTGGATGCCTGGATCAGCCGTCAAAAGCAGCAATTAAAGGAGCCTGGTGATGAACGTCAGGGGGACGCAGTAAATAACCCCATTGAAGATTTAGATCCGGGCCGGTCTGAGGTGTACAAAGCCTATGACCGGATTCTTCAAGAACGCGGCCTGGCAGATTTTGAAGATTTGATTTTCATTTGTTTCAGGCTTTTTTCCAAGGATGAGGTCCTGCTTGAACAGGTGCGAGAACAGTATAAATTTATTTTTGTGGATGAGTACCAGGACCTGAACCTGGGCCAGTATCGGCTGGTGAGACTTCTTGCACAAAACAGTCACATTTTTGTAATTGGTGACCCCGATCAGTCTATCTATGGGTTCAGAGGCTCGGACAGCCGGTTTTTCAACCGGTTTGAGCAGGATTTTCCCGGGTGCGAACAGATCCGCCTGCGTCAAAATTACCGATCCACCCAAACCATTCTGGATGCCGCTTTTCAAGTAATTTGTACCGGCGATGAGGTGGAAAATGAGGCACGTAAAATTTATGCAAGCCTTGACGGCAAACAAAAAATTTCGATTAATGAAACGGCCGGCGAAAGCGCCGAAGCGGTTGCCGTGGGAAAAATCATTGAGAAAGGTGTCGGGGGACTGTCTTTTCTGTCCATGGACAAGGGTACGGGTCCGGATTCGGGGGCGGACAGGGAATATGCCTTTTCCGATTTTGAGGTTCTCTACCGCACCCGGCAGCAGGCTCTGGCCTTTGTCAAGGCTTTTGAGAAGGCCGGCATCCCTTTTCAGACCGCAGATCGGGAACACTGGATCGACATGGCAGGCATAAAAGACCTGTTAGCCCTGGTGCGGATTTTTCTCAACCGTAGCAGTGACGCAGACCGACAGCAGTTTGCTCAATTTTTACCCAGGATTGAGGCGCTTTCAGATCCTATGGACACGTCAGCGCTGCTTGATACCTTGGGTGGCTGGCTGGATATCAGGGCCCTGGGCCAAACCGATGAAAAATTGGCCGCCGCATGGCAGCGGCTCAACGCCCTGGCAGACCGGTATCCCTCTCCTTGTGATCTTCTGGACGCCTTAAGGCTGGATCAGGACCCTGATTTTCTGGACAAAAGGGTTGAAAAAGTCTCTTTGATGACCATGCATGCAGCCAAAGGCCTTGAATTTCCAGTGGTTTTTCTTACAGGGTGCGAGAACGGAACGATCCCCTTTGCCCGGGACGGGAAAATCGTGGAAGATCCGGATGAAGAACGTCGCCTTTTTTATGTGGCCATGACCCGGGCAAAGGAGATGCTCTATTTGACATATGCACGAAAAAGACGCATATTTGGCCGGGAGCAGCAAAGAATCCGGTCCTGTTTTGTTGATGATATTGAAACGGAACTGGCCCGGTATGAAAAGGCAAAAAAGTGGGTTAAAAAACAAAAATCCAGGGATATTCAACTGGAATTATTTTAAATTTTGCCCAAAACATGTGATAACAATCACTCGATCATCGAGAATCAGCAAAGCAAAAATTTGAAAATGGAACCGACACCTTATAAAAAAATGGAATTCAACCATGGCCACTGCCTTGAAATTTTTGATGATTCAAGAAAAATCGGGGCAGATGCCTGGGTCGTGATTATGACCGCGACAATGAAGATTCCTGTGGAAGCCTCATTGTTCGCATCTGAACCGTTGTCTGATAGTAAATTTAATGATATTTTGGATACATTAGGGTCTCCCATTGAATATCGTTACCGGCTGGAACGCAACATGATCATGGATCATGAAAAGGATGCCGTGCTGGAAAATCTGGTAAATGCATTTCTTGAAAATACCGGTCGATACGTGGCCAACCCTAAGTTTCCGGAGAAACTTGCATTAAAAGCGTACAGGGATCGGGTTGAAAAGGGCAAAAAGAAATAGGAAGATAACGTTTCCGCGTCGTTGGGCGGCATTTTTTCTTTTTATATGCCTGTGTATGATGTACCCCTGCACAGCCTTGGGGGATATATACCGGTATATTGACGCCAATGGGGTGGTGCATTTTACCAATACGCCTACGGACGAAGGTTATACCCTTTATCTCAAGGAAAAGAGGGTGGGCAGGGTACTACAGGCCCGGACAAGAAGATTCAAGGCCGGGCCTGATGTCTACGATAATATTATTCTCAAAGCCGCCAGGGCCTTTGGTGTGGACCACGCATTGATCAAGGCCGTAATTCATGCGGAGTCCGGTTTTAACCCCAGGGCCGTGTCCAGCAAAGGGGCCCGGGGGCTTATGCAGATCATGCCCCGGAACAATGCCTCCCTGAATATCTCAAACCCCTTTGATCCCTCCCAGAATATCATGGGCGGCACCCGTTATTTGAAGCGGATGCTCATTCGGTATAATGAAAAACTTGCCCTGGCGCTTGCTGCCTATAACGCCGGTCCCTCGGCTGTGGATAAATACAAGAACATTCCGCCCTATGACGAGACCCAGACGTATGTACAAAAGGTGATGTCCTTGTATTCACGGTATAAAAGCAGTTGAAGATCAAGCCTCAGTTTTGATCGTTTTTATGAAATCAAGAAGTTGGTCGCGCATTTCCGGCCGTTTAAGGGAAAAGGATAGATTGGCCATTTGAAATCCGACCTTGTCCCCACAGTCAAACCGGGTGCCCTTGAACTTATATCCAAAGATCGGCTGTTCGGTTAAAAGTCCCTTCATGGCATCCGTAAGCTGGATTTCACCTCCGGCACCGGTTTTTTTCTTTCCAAGATACTTCCAGATTTTGGGGGTAAGGATGTACCGGCCCACAATGGCCAGGTTGGACGGCGCTTCTTCGGGTTTGGGTTTTTCCACCATGTCATTGATTTTTACCATATCTTCTTCCAGAGGGCTTGCATCCAGAATGCCGTATTTATCCGTCTGATCCTTTTCCACTTCCATGACAGCGGCAACGGAGGCGCGGAACCGTTCAAATTTTTCCACCATTTTAGAAAGTACAGCCTTATTATCCGGGGTCTGGATCATATCGTCGGCCAGAAGCACGGCAAAGGGCTCGTCCCCCACAATATCCCTGGCGCACCAGATGGCATGCCCAAGTCCTAGCGGATCATGCTGGCGGGTGTAGACAATGGTGCCGGTTTCGGGGACCAGTTCATTGATCTGCCGTAGCAAGTCGGTTTTTCCCTTGGTTTTGAGCATGGTTTCTAATTCATAACTGCGGTCAAAGTGGTCTTCCAGGGCCTTTTTCCCCCGGCCCGTGACAAAAATGATCTGTTCAATGCCGGCGTCAAACGCCTCTTCAACAGCATACTGGATAATGGGTTTATCCACCACGGTCAGCATCTCCTTGGCCATGGCTTTTGTGGCCGGGATGAACCGGGTGCCAAGACCCGCTACCGGCAATACCGCTTTTTTTACCTTCATAATGACTCCTTGAATGCTTGATACTGAAATTTCCCCTGATGCTCGGCGCAGGGCCCGTCAGAAAAGGCTCTAATGTTTGAACGATTATTTTAATTGAAGTTTTTTATGTTCAAACCACTTTATTTTTAGATTAGTAGGGCTGCTGTGTCAAACCCAAAATAAACAATCCCACAGGGTTTGTGAAGACATTTGTGGAGCGG
>DATFIL010000190.1:0-2573 GCA_035270145.1 Desulfobacter sp.
AGCACAGCGGCATTTTTAACCACCTGTTTCTGATATTCCGTGAACCCGGGCGACAACGCCTCTTTAAAGGCCACGGCTTTGGCTGTAATAACATGCATCAAAGGACCACCCTGGATACCGGGAAAAATCTGGGAATTAATCTTTTTGCCGAATTCGGCGCTGGAAAGAATAATTCCGCCCCTGGGACCACGAAGGGTTTTATGGGTGGTGGAGGTAATAATATCTGCGCATCCCACAGGTGTGGGGTGTACACCGGCAGCGACAAGCCCTGCAATATGGGCCATATCCACCAGAAAAAGCGCGCCGCAGGCCTTGGCAATTTCAGAAAAGCCTTTAAAATCAATGGTTCTGGGATAGGCCGAAGCCCCTGCCACAATCATTTTAGGCTTATTTGCCCGGGCCAGGTCTTCCACCTGGTTCAAATCAATGGTCTCGGTTTCCGGATTTAAACCATAGTGGGAAAAATTGAACAGCCGACCGGAAAAGCTCACCCCGGCACCGTGGGTTAAATGACCGCCATGGGAAAGATCCATGGCCAGAATCCCGTCCCCGGGAGAGAGCACGGAAAGATAAGCCGCCATATTCGCCTGGGATCCGGAATGGGGCTGAACATTCGCAAATTCCACACCAAATAGCTTTTTCACTCGTTCAATGGCCAAATTTTCCGCCTGGTCCATGTACTGGCACCCGCCATAATAACGTTTTTCCGGATATCCTTCAGCATATTTATTGGTCATGATGGAACCCTGGGCTTCCATGACTGCCCGGCTCACTGTATTTTCTGACGCGATAAGATTCAGCCCGTATTCCTGCCGACTATATTCACTATCAATAACTGAGGCAATCTCAGGATCACAAGATTTGATAAATTGTATATTTTGCATAATTCATTCCCGCGTTGGTATTTGACAACACGGCCCTTTTTATTTCTATTACAAGTAAATCGATTTTTATTAAAGGGGGGAATAACAGGTATAATGTAAAAAATGTAACCTGTTTAAAATATGTCAGCCGGTATTCTCATACTATAGCCTTTAGGCCGTGAAACCCAATCCTTTAGGTTTGGGATATGAGTTTTGCTTTAGCAAGCACGGCCTTACTTTAATGTTAATAAAAGGCATATTATCTCTATTTACCCAACTTCTTACCCGATTTTACCCAAGGTCATCCAGGGAACGGATACGGTCCAGATGGCGACCACCGTCAAAGGGGGTGGCAAGCCATTCCCTGACCACTTCAAAGGCAAGAATATCACCGACCATACGACCACCCATGACCAGAATATTTGCATCATTATGCTGCCGGCTCAGCCGGGCGGAAAGAATGTCCGCGCACAAAGCGGCGCGTACGCCTTTAAACCGGTTGGCCTGCATGGTCATACCAATGCCGGTACCGCACAGAAGAATGCCCCGCTCGAAAGTCCCGTCGGAAACTGCCCTGGCCACTTTTTTACCGAAATCGGGATAATTTACAGAAACAGTGCTGTGAGTGCCCACATCCTCAACTTCATAACCAAGGCCGGTGAGCAGGTCTTTAATCTTTTCCTTTAATTCAAACGCGGCATGGTCACTGCCGATGATGATTTGTTTATTCTTATCCATATCTACGCCTACCCGGACCCTTAATATTTATCTATTTATGATTTCGATGCAATGAAATCATAAATATCCTGGACGGTTGACAGTTCTTCGGCCTGGTCATCGTCAATTTCAATTTCAAAAATCTCTTCCATTGACATGATAAGCTCAACGATGGTCAGAGAATCCGCACCAAGATCTTCGATCAACGACGCCTGGGGGACCACATCCTCAATATCAATGCCGGGAATTTTTTGAGCAATAATTTTTTTTACTTTGGTTTCAATGGTCATGTCCTGACTCCTTGACGTTTTCCCGGCTGACTAATCGTCCGCACCCATGAGCAGGGTTACATCTCTGCCTTTGTATACACCGCATTCAGGACATGCCGTATGGGGCAACTTAGGCTCCTGGCACTCGGGGCACAGCGTTATAGTGGGGGCACTGGTTTTATAATGGGTACGTCTTTTTCTGCCTCTTGCTTTGGAAATTTTCTGCTTGGGTACGGCCATGACTCTCTCCTAACTACATTATTTTATTTGGTTTTTATTCAATATCTGCCAAAATTTAAAACATATCTAATTACCCTATTTTTTATTTGAAGTCAACCAAAGAATCCAAGAAACCAGCAATTCTAAATATGAAATTGTTTAGTTGAAAAATTCTCACAAAGACACTAAGACACAAAGATGTTTATTCGACTTTGTGCCTTTGAGGCTTTGTGAGAGAATAAAATCAGCATTGCGGATTGCTTTAAACCCCGCAAATATGATAGATAAACCGTCGATTTTATGCCTTTTCATACTTTTTGGAGATCTTAGTCAACTACCCCTCGGCTGAAGACCGAGGGGCTTGAAAAAGCCCTAAAGTTGACCAGTCTAAGTGCTTCGAGCACTACGTTAGATCGGAAACAGGTACCCTGGAGTGCTCGCCAGCCCCAGGCTCTACGGCAAGGGGTTAAACAGGTTTAAGGGGTTAAGCCGGTGCTGCTTGCGT
>DATFIL010000191.1:0-2144 GCA_035270145.1 Desulfobacter sp.
CGCCAAGCGTTGAGTTCTTATATCCAATGTCCTTTAGGCGGTCGGAAAGAATAACGGTTTCCTTTAAGCCGATATTTCTGTAGGCATAGTCAATGAGCTTTACAATGGATTTTTTATCCATCAACTTATTCACCAGACTGAACGGTAACGTAGAGGTTCTTTCATCCACTTTGAAAATAGTGTACTTATCGCCCACCATCCGGATGTCGGTGAACTGCCCTTTTTTCAGTCCGTAAAGCTGTTCCACCACCACGTCGGAAACCTGGAAAATATTTTTAAATTCCTTACGTGTTAAAACACCTGTAGTTCCCCGGGTCTTTTTAATCTCCTCATCCCCGTATTTATCCAGGACAGCATCAAAATCTTCACCGGCCTTTAATTCAGCAAGCGCAGCCTCGGCATCCTCAAGGTTTTCGGTCCGGATACGGCTCATCTTCAACAGTACGTCACCTGGAATGGTTTCCCATAGAAGAACACGGCCTGTAGTGGTATCATAAATCACATCATCAATACGAACCTTAATTTTGGCGTGAATATTCAGCTCTCCGGCATCAAAAGCAAAACGCACCTCATCTATACTTGAAAAAGTGACCCCTTCCCCCTGCTGACGTGACATTGCCCGGGTCATATAATAAATGCCCAATACAATGTCCTGGGTAGGAACAATAATGGGTTGACCGTTTGCCGGAGACAAAATATTGTTGGTGGACAGCATCATGACCCTGGCTTCAAGCTGGGATTCGAGGGACAGTGGCACATGAACGGCCATCTGGTCACCGTCAAAGTCAGCATTGAATGCCGGGCACACCAAGGGATGAAGCTGAATGGCCTTGCCTTCGATCAATACCGGCTCAAACGCCTGAAACCCGAGACGATGCAGGGTAGGCGCACGGTTAAGCATCACCGGGTATTCCTTTACCACGGCTTCAAGGGCATCCCATACTTCGGTCTCCTCGCGCTCAACCATTTTTTTAGCGCTTTTAACCGTGGAGACCAGATTTTTCTGCTCAAGATAATTGTAAATAAATGGTTTGAACAGCTCCAAAGCCATTTTCTTGGGAATGCCGCACTGGTGGAGGCGCAGTTCAGACCCCACGGTTATAACAGTACGACCGGAATAATCCACACGTTTACCTAAAAGATTCTGTCGAAAACGCCCCTGTTTGCCTTTAAGAGTATCAGACAAAGATTTCAATGGACGTTTGTTGGTACCTGTGACCACTCGGCCATGACGTCCATTGTCAAAAAGTACATCCACAGCTTCCTGGAGCATTCGTTTTTCGTTTCGAACAATAATATCCGGTGCATTGAGCTCAACCAGCCGTTTAAGTCGATTATTGCGGTTGAGCACCCGACGATACAGATCATTAAGATCCGAAGTGGCAAACCTGCCCCCTTCAAGGGGAACAAGAGGGCGCAGATCCGGCGGCAGAATGGGGCAGGCCGTCAGAATCATCCGGGAAGGTTCTAAACCTGACGTCAAAAAGGCATCAATTACCTTCATGCGCTTGGCCATTTTCTGCTGCTTGGCCATGGATTTGGTCAAGCCGATCTCTTCGATAAGTTCATCATGAACCGCCTGAAGATCAATCTCATTCAGCAACGTTAAGATCGCCTCAGCACCAAGCCCGGCAACAAAGCCCTCCTCACCGAATGCTTCTATGGCTTCATAATACTGGTCATCGGAAAGCAGCTGTAATTTTTTTAGCCCGGTATCCTTGGGATCAATAACAATATACGAATCAAAGTAGAGCACCTTTTCCAGATTCTTCAACGTTATATCCAGGACATTACCGATCTTGGAAGGCAGACTTTTTAAAAACCAGATATGGGATACCGGCGCGGCAAGCTCAATATGCGCCATACGCTCGCGCCTGACCTTGGACTGAATAACTTCAACACCACATTTTTCACAAACCACGCCTCGGTGTTTCATGCGTTTATATTTACCGCAATTGCACTCGTAATCCTTGGTCGGTCCAAACACCTTGGCGCAGAAAAGCCCGTCACGTTCGGGTTTAAACGTTCTGTAGTTAATGGTCTCGGGTTTTTTTATTTCGCCGTAGGACCATTCCCGAATCTGATCAGATGATGCAAGGCTAATCTGAACGCCCTGGTAACTTTGGGGATCCTTGGGTTTTGCG
>DATFIL010000192.1:0-6292 GCA_035270145.1 Desulfobacter sp.
TCTTCATATTATGAGCCGGGAATGGATGCCGATGATCTGATGTATATGTGGGAAATTGTTCAACGAAGCGGATACATTGATATCTGGCGTTTCCAGACGTCCGATGATATTTCCCGAAGTTTTGCAATCATGGGACAAAAGGTACCGCCGGAATGGATTGGAAAGGATGCCACCTATTCCACCGGCTGCACCAAGGAGATGCGCATTGCCCAGGAGGTCCAGAAAGAGAACCCGGAAATGCAACTCACGGGGCCTGCTGTAGATAAATTCATGCGCAGGGATGAATATGGGGTAGGCTCCATGTATGATCAACGCCTGGCCTGGGTACCGGAGAGACGCAGGTCGGATCGACGGAAGCCTGGACGCCGTGAATGATCAACACTTGGCCGGATTATCGAGTAAAAGGTAACATTTTATATGGCTGTTTTCGAATATAACGGGTTGACTGCTTCCGGCAGAAAAAAAGCAGGCATTATCGATGCTGAAAATTCCGATGCAGCCCAGGATAATTTAAAACAAAAAGGCATTTTCCCCACCTCAATCCTTCGCATTGAATCAGGGGCAGGCCGAATTAAAACAGAAAAAGGGGCACCCAGGGGAAAAACCTTTAACCTGCCGCCTCTTTTCTCTTCTGTAAAATCTTCGGAAGTCACCATGATCACACGCCAACTGGCCACGCTTCTGGCAGCGGGATTCCCCTTGCTTAAAGCGGTTGCGACCCTGGTACCCCAGGCCAGAACCAAAACGTTTAAGCGGGTTCTGTCCAGGGTCAAGGATGCCATTGAAGAAGGCAACAGCTTTGCCGACGCTTTAGGTGCCCACCCCAAGGTATTTTCCGCGGTATACATAAACATGGTCAAAGCAGGGGAAGCCTCCGGCACCCTGGATGTTGTGCTGGAACGGCTGGCTGATTTCAGCGAAAAAAGAGAGGATACAAAAAAGAAAATCCAGGCCTCCCTTGCCTACCCCGCATTCATGGCTGTCATTGGTTTTCTTGTACTCGTATTTCTTTTAACCTTTATTGTCCCCAATATCACCAAAATCTTTACGGATATGAACCATGAGCTGCCCATGCCCACCCAGATACTTCTTGGTATCAGCGGCATGGTAAAAGCATGGTGGTGGCTGATAATTCCCACACCTTTTTTCGCCATATTATCCCTGTTCGGCATCCACAAAACAGACAAGGGGGGGCGTATTCTTGACCGGATCATTTTATCCCTGCCGGTTTCCGGCAACCTGATCAGACAGCTCATTGCATCCCGGTTTTCCAGAACATTAGGATCGTTGCTTGACAACGGGGTGCCGCTTTTAACCGCCCTGGACATTACCAAAACCATCTCCGGCAACCGGGTAATTGCCGAACTGATCGAACAGTCAGCCCAGACAGTGGAACAAGGCGGCAGCCTTGGTTCTGTCCTGGAAAAAAATTCAGCCTTTCCCGCTCTTGCGGCCCAGATGATCAAGGTGGGGGAAAAAAGCGGTGAAATGGAAAAAATGCTGGAAAAATTAGCAGAACTGTTTGAAAGAAATGTTCAGACAGCCATTACAGCGGCCACCTCAATCATTGAGCCTTTGATCATTCTTATCATGGGCGTAGTGATCGGATTTATCATCCTTGCGGTTTGTTTACCTATATTTGAAATCAATCAGTTAATTGGATAAGACCATTCCGGCAGGCTTTTGGTTCTTGAAAAACCGGCTATCCTGTCTTATATTTCTACTTTATTTTGCAAGTCCTCTTGGGCCTGTACGAAGAATGATACAAACAATGTGGTGAAATGATAAAGAATGACGATACCAACAGTTTATGTAAACTCGGATTTGACGGCGACCTTTGCCTGTGAATCATGCGGAAAGTCCTACACCAAGAACGTGTCCAAATTCATCGAGCACAAGGCCCGGGTCCGGTTGAAATACAAGTGCACGTGCGGGCATATTTCCAGCGTGATATTAGAAAGACGGCGGATCATCCGCAAGGAAGTCCAACTTAAAGGGGAGCTCATCCAAAACCGGAAGCAGTACCCCGGTGTCGTCACGGACATCTCCCCCAACGGCATCCGGTTTAAAACCCTGGAAAAGCCCTCGATCAAAGTGGGCAACACGGCTGAGGTTAAGTTTACCCTGGACAATCCGAGTCGCTCCGAAGTTCGTAGGCATATAAGGATCCGGAAAGCCTTTTCCGAATACAGCTTTGGCTGTGAATTCGAGGACACCGAGCATTTCGACGATCTGGGAAAATATTTTTTGTTTTATTTTTGAGAAAAAAGAGACTTATGGAACAGAATGAATGCACCGGAATGACCCGGCGGGATTTTTTGCAGGGCTGCACGGCAACCGCCATAACCCTGGCAGGGGCGGGACTTTTCCAGGGATGTGCCATTGATCCGGTCACCGGACAAAAGCAGTTAATGCTCATGAGCCGGGATCAGGAAATATCCGTGGATAAACAGCAATCACCCTTTCAATTTTCTTCGGACTACGGTGTAACCCAGGATAAAGAACTGAACCGGTATGTTGCCGGCGTGGGCAAATCCATGCTGCCCCAGGTCCATCGACCCGACATGCCCTATAATTTCCAGGTGGTCAATGCCACCTATGTAAACGCCTATGCTTTTCCCGGCGGCTCCATCGCCGTGACCCGGGGGATTTTACTGGAACTTGACAATGAGGCGGAGCTGGCCTCACTTCTGGGGCACGAACTGGGGCATGTCAATGCACGGCATACGGCCGAACAGATATCCAAAGGACAGATATCGTCCATTCTGGTGGCAGGTCTTTCAGCGGCAGCAGAGACCCAGGGTGCCGGATTGGGCGATTGGACCCAGAAGCTTGGAAGCCTGGGACAGGGGCTGTTCCTTTCCCGATACTCACGGGATAACGAACGTGAGGCCGATACCTTGGGGCACCAGTACATGGCCCGGTCCGGATACAACTCCAAAGGGTTTACCGGCCTTATGGAAATGCTCAACGAAATGAATACCACAAAGCCCAATTCAACCCAGATGCTGTTTGCCACCCATCCCATGAGCCGGGAAAGGTTGGATTCCGCCAGAAACAGAGACAGCGAAACATACCGGAATACCCATTCCCTGGATCTGTACCGCGACCGGTATATGGACCACACAGCGAATCTAAGGGCGCAGAAAGCCTTGATCGCCAAACTCCAGGCGGCAGATAAGTTCCTGGCCAACGCGCAGTATGACCAGGCCGAGGGTGCGTTGATGTCTGCACTCAGATTAAAAGACAATGATTATACAGCCCAGGTGATGACAGCCAAGTGCATGCTGATCACAAAAAAGAATCAGAACGCCGCATACCATGCCGGCCTTGCCAAACAGCTTTTCCCCCGGGAAAACCAGGGACATTATATTTCAGGGCTTTCCAATCTGGCTTTAAAAAAACC
Organism: Desulfobacter sp.; assembly: GCA_035270145.1. GTDB lineage: Bacteria > Desulfobacterota > Desulfobacteria > Desulfobacterales > Desulfobacteraceae > Desulfobacter. The sequence continues at coordinate 3,407 of DATFIL010000192.1, forward strand.
CATGCAGGCCCATGCGGATTTTGCTGCATGCAGCAGGCTGCTGCCGGGAAATCCCCAGACAACCTTTTACCAGGGCTACGCCCTTGATATGGCCGGCCGAAAACAACCGGCCGCCCGGGAATATGCGGCATATCTCAAAGAAATCAATTATGCGTCAAATAAATACAGCCAGTATGCGTATAAGCGGCTTAAAGCATGGAATTATGTTAAATAAGGGCCATCATTTTATTTTAACAAACCAATTCCGTTGTCTTTTAATTCGATCAATCTTTTTTTATACAAAGAGCCCACAGCCCTTTTGAATTCTTTCTTGCTCATGGAAAATCGCTTACGGATTTCTTCAGGAGAACTTTTATCGTGGCAAGGGATAAATCCCCCGGATTTATTCAACCGGTATAAAATGACGTCCGCAGATTTGGAAACCGATGAATACCCGGGTTTTTTCATGCTCAGATCAATTTTTCCATCCTCACGGACCCGCATGATATACCCTTTGCATGTATCCCCAATAAATAATTTTTGATAGGTTTCATTTAAGTACATCATCCCATAGTATCGATTATCAACAACGGCCATTATTCCAATGTTGGTAATAGAATGCACAATTAAGTCAACCTGCTGTCCGACTTTCAGATCACTGGTATTTTTATCACAGTTGACGGAAATTTTCGTGGTACCATAAACCCTGTGAGTTCTGTCATCCCGGCAGATTTTGACTAAATATTTTTTCCCGGGCTCCATCCTGTTCTGCTGCTCATTTTTGGGCACCAGCAAATCTTTTTCCAGCCCCCAATCCATAAAGGTGCCAAAAGGGGCAACATCTTTTGCAATTAAAAAAACAAAATCACCCACCACACCTGCAGGGTTTAAAGTGGTTGCCACCAGACGATCTTCTGAGTCAGTATATACAAACACATCAAGATGATCGCCAATTGACAAACGCGTTGGAACATATTTATTGGGCAAAAGAACCCGATCATCTCCAGTGCTCAGATACACGCCAAAATCTGATCTGGTTTGAACCTGCAATCGATTATATCTTCCAATTTTGATACGGGTTTCAATCTCTGGTCGACTGAATTTTCCCGGGGGCTTTTTTGACTGGTCCCATACATTTTTAAAATTTGGTTTTTTACCTGGCATTCAAGATTCCTCTCTGTGAAGATTATTCGAGTATCATACAAATTATTCCTGGGTGACGCGCAACACCTCCCGAAGGGAAGTGGTGCCCCGGGCCACCTTGCTCAACCCATCAGTTCGCAGGGTTTTCATCCCCTTTTTTATTGCAGCCTCCTTGATCAGGTTGGCATCCGAAGTTTCCAGAATAAGTGATTTCAATTCGTCATCCAGGGGCATAATCTCCATAATGGCCTGACGTCCCAAATATCCTGTGTTAAAACATTTTGGGCAGCCCTTAGGTTTGAACACCTTCTGCCCCGGACTAAGACCGTTTGTGCTTTCAAAACTGCTCAAATCCGCATTGGACAGAACAAATTCCTCCCGGCAAAGGGGGCAGAGTACCCGAACAAGACGCTGGGCAATCACATGATTCACAGAAGAGGTAATCAAATAAGGCTCCACGCCCAGATCCACCAGACGGGTCACTGCACCGGGAGCATCATTGGTGTGAAGGGTGGAAAACACAAGGTGCCCGGTCAAAGCCGACTGAATCGCAATTTCAGCCGTTTCAATGTCACGTATCTCTCCGATGAGAATGACATCCGGATCCTGACGGACAATGGATCTAAGTCCCCGGGCAAATGTAAGGCCTGTTTTCTGGTTGACCTGGATCTGCCCCACACCTTTCAAGTTGTATTCCACCGGATCCTCAACCGTGATGATAGATCGGTCCGGGGTGTTGATTTCAGACAACCCTGCATAAAGGGTGGTGGTTTTTCCACTGCCTGTGGGGCCTGTAACCAGGACAATGCCGTGATTCTGACAGAAAATATCATGCAGGTGCAATTCATTTTCACGGGACAGGCCGAATTCTGAAATCTGCATGAAAGATCCGGACTTGTTCAACAGCCGGATAACCAGGCGCTCACCAAAATTGGTAGGCACCGTTGAAATACGCATGTCAATTTCCTGGTTTCCCAGCCGGACCTGGGCCCGGCCGTCCTGGGGAATCCGCTTTTCGGCAATATTCATCTTAGCCATGACCTTCACCCTGGAAATCAGGCTGGACTGAAACATCTTGGGCGGAGTCATCATGGGATATAGTATGCCGTCAATGCGGTACCGGACAACGAGTTCATCCTGGAACGGTTCAATATGAATATCGCTGGCACCCGCCTTGACCGACTGGGAGATCATCTGATTGACCAGGCGGATAACCGGGGCATCGCTGGTGTCATCCAAAAGATCGGCGGTCTGCTCAATGTCTTCAATGTGGAGAAATTCATCATCTTCAATGTCGTCCATCAGTTTTTGGACATTATGCTCGTCCTGATCAAAAATCATATTGACGGCACTCAGGATCTGGGCCCTTGTGGCCAACGCCAGGGTATAATCCCTAAAGCCTGCATACAGAGCCACCTCATCCACATAGCTCAAATCTGATGGATCATTCAAAGCAACAACCGGACGTTTGTTTTCAGGCTTAAGCGGAACAATAAGATTTTTTTTCAAAAACTTGCGGGTAATCTTCTCGGACACAGACAAATCCGGATTAAGAAAAGCGATATTTTCAATAAAATCAATACCATAGATCGCTCCCAACGCTTTCAGGGACTGGGATTCGGACACAAGTTTGGTGTCACAGGCCATTTTGGGCATCCGTGCCGGCTCCTTGGCACAGGCGGCCTTAATTTTTTCCCTTTGTTCATGATCCAGGGTGACAATTGTTGCCAGCCTGTCAATAAACTGCTGAATTAATTTTTCCAT
>DATFIL010000193.1:0-4339 GCA_035270145.1 Desulfobacter sp.
CATCGAAAACGGCCGTCACATCGACCGGGAGATGACGGTGATAAAATCCAGGGGCACCCACCATTCCAGAAAGCATGAACATTTTCACATTTCCGATAACGGGGTCCTGTCCACATCGAAAACCATTGCAAAGGAAAGCAGATAATGGGATCTCCTGAAGGTTTTTGTGAATACCGCATGCGGTTGTTTGTTGCAGGCAAAGAACGCAATTCCGTCATGGCACACAACAATATCATCAGAATATGCCGCACCCATTTACAAGACAACTACACTCTGGAAATTATCGATGTGTTTGAAAACCATGATGCCACCATGGCGGAAAACATCCTGCTGGCCCCGACCCTGGTCATTGACACCCCCTGCCGTGAAACCATCGTCGGCAACCTGAAGGATGAACATCTGATCCTCACCGCACTGGGCATACGATGAAACAACAAGAACCCACATACCAGGACCTTGAAACCCAGCTGGCCCATGCCCACAAACTGCTGACAGCCATTGAGAAAGGTGAGATTGACGTTATTGTGGGGGATGACCGGCGCATGCAGCTGCTGGGCCTGAAGCAAACCATTGATTTGCTTCGCGAAAACGAACGCAATTTCCGGGCTTTGGCTGATGCCAACCTGATGGGCATCGGATTCGGTGACAGCAGCGGCAATGTCACCTATATCAATGACGAGATGCTGCGCATGACCGGATACACCCGTGCGGATGTACTGGCAGGGCGCATCAACTGGGAGACATGCCTGGCACCGGAAAACCGGCCGAAGACGGGAAAATGGTCGGAACGTCTGGCAAACCAGGAGGTGGTATCGGTCCGGGAGTGGGCATTTTTGCGTCCGGACGGGGATCGGACACCGGTCCTGGGGGCTGCCTCCCGGATCACATCCCCTGACGGACTCCATGTGATCATCGCCCTGGATCTTACCCGGATGCGGCAGGCTGAAACCCGTACCTGGAAAAGTGACCAGCGGCTGCGGATGGCTGCAAATTCCTTGAACATCGGCGTCTTTGAATGGAACCTTACCAAAGATACGGCGTTCTGGGAAAATGACCAGATGTACCGGATCTTTGGCCGGTCCCACGAACTGCCGCCTTTGGCGTATACCGATTTTCTAGAACAGGCAGTGGACTCCCGGGACAAAACCGCCTTTAGCCAAGCCTTTTCAAAGGCACAGCAGCCAAAAAATGTGTTTGCGTCTGCCTGCCGTATTCTTCGCCCGGACAAAAGCGATGTTTCCTGGGTGGAGATAACCGGTAGATTTTACCAGGATAATGATGATGTATCGCTGTGCATGATCGGTATTGTAAAAGACATTTCCGAGCAGAAACAGCATGAACAAAACATCGAACAAATCAATGAACTGCTTGAACAACGCGTCCGGGAGCGCACAGCCAAAATCCAGAACCAGACACAGCGCATGCGGGATCTGGCCAACAAACTCGGCCAGGTGGAGCAAAAGGAACGCAACCGCCTGGCCGCTGTGCTCCATGACCATATTCAGCCGCTGGTTGTGGGCGCACGCATGCACATATGGGATATTTACCGCAAAAACGATATTACCGCTGCCCATAAAACCGCCCATAAAATTGAAGGTATTCTGGAAGAAACCCTGGCGGAACTGCGGTCCCTTACTTTGGATCTTTCTCCTTCCGCAATTTTAAACGACGGGCTGGCCGGGGGCGTGAACTGGCTGGTCAACTATATGAAAAAAAAGTTTGACTTTACCCTGAAATCCGAGGTGGACGATACCATTGACCCGATCGCGGAAAACACCGGTTCTCTGCTGTTTCAGTGCACAAAGGAACTGCTGTTCAATGTGGTAAAACATGCAGGAGAAAAACAGGCAACCATATCCATTGAACGGACACCGGATCAGCAGACAAAAATCATTGTGTCAGACAACGGCAATGGATTTGAGATGGATACAATCGACAAAACACAAAATGGTACGACATCACTGGGGCTGTTCAGTATCCAGGAACGGTTGAAAGATATCGGCGGCCGGATGAAAATTGCATCAGCACCGGGTCAGGGAACCACCGTTACCCTGACAGCGCCGGTCGAAAAAACCGAAGAAGCCATCAGCACTGCTGAACCTGGACACAATAGACGGGCGGATGACCAGCCCGATATAAAGGTCCGCAATTCGGAAGACAGGATCGGTATTCTCATTGTAGACGATCACAAACTGCTGCGCGAAGGGCTTGTGGGCCTGCTGGAGGTGGAACCGGGCTTTGAAGTACTGGGTGAGGCGGCAGATGCAGACACGGCAATTGATTTGGCGCAAACGCTGGAACCTGATGTGGTTATCATGGATGTGAACCTGGGAAAAACCAACGGCATGGCCGCCACGCGGCAGATTCTGTTTAAAAAGCCTAATATCAAGGTGGTCGCGCTTTCCATGCACTTTGACAAAAAGACCATCAATGCCATGTATGACGCGGGTGCATCTGTCTTTCTCAACAAGACGGTGGCCTCGGACGAACTCATCGCCAACGTGCGCAGGTGCCTATCTGATGGCTGATCTCTTTGGACTTTGTTTGGGCTGTCCGTTTTTGGCTGTCTGTATGCCTGGCCTGATTCTGCGCTGCCGTTTCCTACCGGATGTTTTGCCCAAGGGCTTCAAATCCTGAAACAATATCCAGCAGCTCTTCTGTAATGGACATCTGGCGCAGCTGGTTATACTGACTTTCAAGATCCTCCATCAATTCTTCAATGTTTTTCTGGGCTCCATAATAATTGATTTGTATATAGCAGAGCTAGGTTACAAAATTATATCAAATAGTAATTTAAAGAATTAAACTTACGACTCAAATAGAATTTTTTTATTAAAATGCAAGCACTTTAAATGGCTGAAACCCACAGCCTCTATTCCTTATCCTTATAAGTTCATTAAGGGATTCAGGAACTTCTTTTCGAATGATGTTTAATGCACCGTTCAGATCAGCGTTGATTATGCCCTTCGACCATTTGTACAAACCTCTTTTAATTCTCTTGCCTGTAAAAGATAGTTTGTTTTCCGGTGAATACGCAGGGATCGGATCTTTATCAAGACTACTGGCCTTTGAAGTATACGCTTCTTCTGTAAAGACCACTCGAATTCCGTAATCTTCACCTTTGTAAGCAATCATTTCTTTGAGTCTATCTAAAGGAACCGAAACAAAATTCTGGTTATTCTTTTTACCTATTTTGATCTTTTGTTTCCAGTCTTCGTTCTCTCCAACAATGATTGTTCCCGTTTGAGTCTCAACCGCATAATCAATAATCAAACGACTGGTTTTATGCATGTAGTCATTCATTTTGCACTCTCTTTTTAAAGAAAGTTTTCCTATTCTATTTGAACTCCCCTTGTCTCCAACGAACGACATGAGTTCTGCTTTTGTTTTGTTAAAAAATTGATTAATGGACTTAAGTGGTCTGCCGTTTATCAGTATAGGATTTACATCTGACTGATTAGATACTAACGTAGCGAGATTATTAAGCCCTAAATCTATTCCGAATACATTTTCAAAATTGACTTCTTTTTTAATGGGTTCTCTTTCATAAACAACTTCAATCACGAAGTGTTTAAATTTCGGAACTATTCTAACCTGATTAAATTTTTCTACTGTTGTTTTGATTGGATCAATTCCGACAGCTTTCGGGAAGTGAATAAAATTATTTTTAATTTTACACTGTTGGTTAGTGAAAATAACTATCCCTAAGCCATCTTTTTTATCTTTATAGTTGGGCAGTTTTGGTCTGCCTGTGAAAACTTGAGGATTCTTTTTGAATTCTCGATTTGCGTTGAAAAAAGATTTCCAGTCCTTTTCAATTAATCTCAAAATCTGTTGAGTGGTCTGAGCAGGTAATGCCCTGTAAACATCTTCGTAATCTCTTTTGATAATTTTATCCATTTTGGGGTAGTTTATTATTTTACCATTGTGGATAAAGTTTTGCCGCATAATAAAAGTTGCACAATTGTATAAGTTTTTAGATTTAAACGCTAAATCAGTTAAGTTAGAAGAGTTGCGTATTATGAATCTTTCTACTCTATTCACGAATTAAATCCTTGATTAGCTTTTTTTCTAAGTGCTTGATTTACTTTCATATTAATACATATAACACTTTTTGAGATATAATTCTCAATATTTTTTTAATGTTTTTGATATATTTTTTTTGACCATATAAAACGCCCATGACCTGACGGACACAACAAACAATGAAAGATGTGAGTATTGAGTGGTGAGGGGCGCATTCCCATTTTCCCGGTTATGCCGCCGGCACTGGATTATGCGTGTTTGCCATTTGTTTCAAGCAGTTCCAACGCCCTGCTTTATAAAATGATCGTAGCAT
>DATFIL010000194.1:0-3144 GCA_035270145.1 Desulfobacter sp.
CGGAATCTAAAAAAGAGAAGAATGGAAAACGGTCGGCCAGAAAAGTTGTATCCAAAAGCAGCGAACCCGCCAAAATTATCAAGCCCGCCAAGGTTGAAAAACCGCCGGCGCCTGAGCCCGAAGAGGTCGTTGCCGATGTTGAAAACAAGATTGAAAAGGCCCCCGTCGAAGAAGAGAATGCTGTAACACTGCAAAAAGATGAGAAGCCAGAAACGCCTATGGTTGACACTGAATTGGAAGATGAAAATAAAGAAATTACACCTGAATCTGAAGATTCCCGGGAGGATAAATCACTGCAGGAACCGTTGAGCGGTGACCAGAAAGCGTCTCAGGAACAAAAACAGAAAACGGCACAACCCGGTGGGGAAGAATCCCCGGAAGATGGCAATAGTCAGGGCAAACGTAAAAAGAGAAAGAAGAAAACAGCCCCAGCCAAGATCGTCAGGGTGGCGGATCCTATGATTTTGGAAAATATAAAACGAATGAAAGCTGAAGATCAGCATTCCGGCAATGGAAAAGATCATGGCCGGCCTGCCCGCAAACAGCCTGAACCGGAAACTGGATCTTCGGATGTCCCGGATCAGAGCCTTGTTATGCCGCCCGCAGCGCCCAGTGACCGTAAGCAGCGGGGAAGAAATCGGGATGAGCCCCAATCCCCTGACGCGCTCGAGTCCAAGAAAAAGCGCCGTAAGAAAAAATCTGTGGTGGAGGGTAATGACCTCTACCGGGGCAGGGGCGGTCGGAAGAAAAAGGGTAAAAAAGATTCCAAGAGTAAAAAAGGTAATTTTCAGAAAACCCAGATTACAACGCCCAAGGCAATTAAACGGCGCGTAAAAATAGATGAAGCGATTGAGCTGGCAGAGCTTGCCAAGCGTATGGGCATCAAAGCCAACGAAATGATTGCCAAGCTCATGGGCATGGGCGTAATGGCCACGGTGAACCAAACCATTGATTATGATACCGCTTCCCTTGTGGCTGCCGAATTTGATTTTGAAGTTGAAAAGGCAAGCTTCGAAGAAGAAACGCTGCTTAATGTCATGCCCGAGGAGGAAGACAAAGGGTCCTTGGAAACGTGCCCCCCTGTGGTTACAATCATGGGGCATGTTGATCATGGTAAAACCTCATTGCTGGATGTGATCCGGAAATCCAAGATCACAAGCGGCGAGGCAGGCGGCATTACCCAGCACATTGGTGCATACAATGTAGAAACCGCCAACGGTGGACGGATCACCTTTCTTGATACGCCGGGTCATGCTGCATTTACCGCCATGCGTTCCAGGGGCGCCCAGGTTACGGATATTGTTATTCTGGTGGTGGCAGCCGACGATGGTGTCATGCCCCAGACCGTTGAGGCCATCAATCATGCCAAGGCGGCAGGCGTACCTGTGGTGGTGGCTGTGAACAAAATGGACAAAGCGGGCGCTGATCCGGATCGTATCCTGCGTGAGCTGGCCGAGCACGATCTGCTGGCCGAGGACTGGGGCGGTAATGTCATTTTTGTGAAAGTCTCCGCAAAAACCGGTGAGGGTATTGATGGGTTGCTGGAAATGGTGTTGCTCCAGGCCGAAGTCCTGGAACTGCGCGCCAACGCGGATCGAAAAGCCATGGGCTATGTGGTGGAATCCCGTCTGGATATCGGCCGTGGTGCTGTGGCCACGGTACTGGTAAAACAGGGTACTTTAAAGGATGGTGATCCCATTGTATGCGGTCTTCATTCAGGCCATATCCGGGCCATGATCGATGATTCCGGAAACAGGGTCGAATTGGCAGGACCTTCCACGCCTGTGGAGATTGTGGGTCTGGCCGGCGTGCCTGATGCCGGCGATGAGTTTGTGGCTGTGGCGTCAGACAAGGATGCCAAACAGATTGCAGCCCACCGTATGCAGAAACAGCGGGCCAAGGAACTGGCTAAGAAGAGCCGGGCCAATCTGCAAAAAATGTTTGAAAATCTTGGTACGGCGGAAATCAAAGAGCTTAAACTTATTGTTAAGGCTGATGTCCAGGGCTCCATTGAAGCGCTTAATGATTCCCTCAAAGATCTGGCTAAGGAAGAGGTGGATGTTAAAATTGTTCATTCCGGCGTAGGCACCATCAATGAGTCGGATGTGTCCCTGGCTGCGGTCTCCGATGCCATTATCGTCGGATTTAATGTCCGGCCCACACCCCAGATCCGTAAGCTGGCCAAGGATGAAAACGTGGATATGCGCTTTTATGACATCATTTATGATGTGATTAATGATATCAAAGCGGCTCTTGACGGCATGATGCCTTCCACCTTTCAGGAAAATATCATTGGCCGGGCCGAGGTTCGCGACACCTTTGTGGTTCCCAAAATTGGAACCATTGCCGGGTGCGCTATCACAGAAGGCAAGGTGGTGCGCGGCAAAAAGGTCCGCCTGCTGCGTGACGGTATTATAAAATGTGATACGGAACTGTCTTCCCTGCGCAGGTTCAAGGATGATGTCAAGGAAGTTGAACAGGGATATGAATGTGGTATCGGCCTTGAAAAGTATAATGATATCAAGGTGGGTGATGCCATTGAATGCTATGAAGTTGAAGAAGTTAAATATCAAGGATAGCAGGATCGGTCTATGAAACCCTATGCACGTGCCGAGCGGGTCTCCATAAAGATTCAGCAGGCCATAACAGAACTTTTGTCCAAAAAGATGCAGGACCCTAGAATCGAGATGGCAACGATATCCAGTGTGAGAATGTCTCCGGACCTTAGCCTGGCATACGTCTATGTCACGGTGTTCGGGGATAAAAAAAGAATCCGTGAAGCTTTGGAAGGCTTCCAGAATTCAAAGGGGTTTATTAAGAAAAGAATCGCCCCGAAACTGGACCTGCGGATCATGCCGGATCTGCGTTTTATCCATGATGACTCCTTTGATGAGGCGGCCCGTCTGGATGCCCTGATTGATGAAGCCCCCAAGGGGGAAAACCGGGACGCGGACGATATGTCCGATACCCCTGACGGGACTTCCGGCGATCCTGTTGAATGAAAAGCGGTCTTCTTGTTGTTAATAAACCCAAAGGCATCTCCTCGGCCGGGGTGGTCAGCCGGCTTAAGCGGCTGCTTAAGGTAAAAAAAATCGGGCACACAGGAACCCTGGATCCCTTTGCCACTGGGGTGCTGCCCATTGT
>DATFIL010000195.1:0-6646 GCA_035270145.1 Desulfobacter sp.
TTGGCAAATCCGGACAAAATCGCCAATATGTTATCTCCTGTGATCTGCTGCCCGGCTTCATCCACGGCAATCAAACGGTCGGCATCCCCATCAAAAGCAAGACCGGCATCGGCGTTCCTTTTTTTGACATGCTCGCTTAAATCTTTTGTATGCTGGGACCCGCAGTCTTTATTAATATTTGTTCCGTTTGGCTGGTTATGGATAAAACTTACATCAAAAATATCAGAGGCGAATATTTCCGGGGCACAAAAACTGGCCGCACCATTGGCCGTATCAATAACCAGTTTGAGTTTTCTTTGCCTTTTTGGAAAATTAAACTTTTTAACCAGAAACCGGACGTACTTGGCCTGGGCGTCATTGGCAGATTCAATGGTTCCAATTTTTGAAGGCAGATCAATGGGCGGGCCAAGGATCATGTTCTCAAGGTCATTCTCCTGGCCATCTGACAATTTAATGCCGCCCTTTTGAAATATTTTGATGCCATTATCATAATAGGGATTATGGGAAGCGGAAATCATGATACCAGCCCCACAGGATTCAATGGTACTGCTCAGGTAAGCTACTCCGGGCGTGGGAATAACCCCGGCGATCATCACATCAACACCGACGGAAGCAATCCCTGCAGCAAGCGCAGATTCAAGCATTTGGCCTGAAACCCGGGTATCCCGACCGATGATGACACATCCGTTAGAAGACGTTTGCGTTAAAATGCCGACTGCCTGGCCTGTTTTCATGGCCAGGTCGCATGTCATGGGATAGGTGTTTGCCCTGCCCCGTATACCGTCTGTTCCAAATAATTGTCCCATTCGAATGGTTATCCTGATTTTTTATTAGATGCTGCTTCTATCCCAAAAGCGCCAACAATCCGGTCTTCAATACCCTTGAGCCATGCTGACCCGATGATTGAAATTGATTCGTCAAGACCCTGAATAGTACCCATGTAATCTTTTTTGTTATGAATACTTTGAATGTCAATGTATTCTATAAATTGTTCCCCATCCGGCCCAGGGGTTTTGAGATCATTCTCAGCCTGATCAAATATCTGTGACGCCCGGGACAATTTTTCCAGAACCGCATCATGGGCGGCAAGAGCCTGGCTGCCCTGTCCTTTTCCCTTTTGGAGCAGAATTTTCTTTGATGATTCAAGTTTGTCTCCAAAGGCATTCAGCCGTTTTATCCGCTCCTGAATACAGAGATCAATATTTTTCTGCAACCCTGAAACAAGGGCCTGGGACATCCAATCCCAGGTAAAAAGCGTACGAATGAAACAATACCAGGCTTTTAAGGCATACAGCCCTGAGATATAATAAACATTTTCAGTTAAAATACTGCCGGGACGGGTGTAGAGACCCGGACGCCATTGAATGGAAGCATTTTTCATTGTCCCACCCATGATCAACCGGTTGCACCGCAGTTCGTTGTTTCTGATAATGGACCCTGCAGCACTGATACATCCAAAAGCGATTCTGACCGGTCCCACAAGCCCACCCTGACCCCCAAGGAACACAGGCCGCTGGTTAAGCATCACGCCCTGGTGCACATTGCCCATCATGGAGGCTGTTGCCTTGTCCTGGTTTGGGGTATAATTAAAATGAATAAAGGAAGATCCCACTTCAGAATGATCCTTGCGGCTGGTGCCACCGGCCATGAGACAATCGCAGAAATTGATCAGACTGCCAAGGGTGACAAAGGGAAAAAGAATAGTCTGCTTGATCCCCACGGTATGCGCCGCATTGGCTTGTTCTTCAAGGATACAGCCCGTTCGCACATGCCCGCCGGAACCAAAAGCATTATCCCCCATGAACACGGTATCCTGAAAATATCCGCCGTGCAGCTTAGTACCCGGCCCCATAAGACAGTTTTCAACGGTCACCGGGGCTTCGTAACCAAGAACGGCGCCCGGCATGATCAGGGTTCGTTCGCCGGTTAGTTTGGTGCCGGAAAAAAGCGTTACCCCATCCGGGGATATGCGCTCAAGGTCAACGTCATCACCGATAAACACAGTGGACGGATTTGGGATATTCACCCCTTTTTTTTGCAGGATCTCAATATTATTTAAATTCATGGTTCAATTATTTAGATGGATTAATGGATTATTGTCAAGTTTTTCGAAGTTATAAAATGATGGAGACTATCTAAATTATACGCCTAAAGGTTTATTCTCTGCTGTTTTTATTCTATAATTGACAAATAGGCAGGCAAGCAAATCCATCACATCTCGTGGACACTTCAATCGTAAGGAGAAATAAATATGAACCCGGCTGGTTTGCTTTATCCGGATGACCCCTCCATTAAAGAACTTCATGCAAAATTAACCAAAGCGGCACAAAAGTTTGACGCGCCGGATCACCATTTGCGGCAGCTTTTAGACCGGCCCGGACGGTTTTTTGATTTCAGTCTCGGCATGGACGGTTTTTTTATGGATTTTTCACGTCAGCGGCTTGATGAAAATGCGTTATCTTTGCTGCATGAATCTCAAACCTTGTCCAATGCACTTGAAAAATTTAGTGACATGACCCAGGGGGAAATTGTAAATCCCACTGAAAACCGCGCAGCGCTGCATACTGCGGCCCGGGGCACAGGCCCCTCCCCGCTTTTATTCAAGGAGATGGACGTTAAAGCGCAGATGCAACAAGTCAATGAGAAAATAGAAGCGTTCTGCGCATCCGTCCATGAAGGCAAAATCTGCTCGGCATGCGGGAAACCCTTTACCCAGGCGGTTGTCATTGGTATTGGCGGATCATATCTTGGGTGTGAATTTGTTTACCAGGCCCTGGCCGGGACTCCCGGAAAAATGGATCTTTTATTTCTGCCCAACGTGGATATTGACAATTTTGCCCGGGTCATTGAATCCATTGATAAAGAGACCACCCTTTGGATCGTAATTTCCAAATCCTATACCACCACCGAAACCATGGCCAACCTTAACCAGGTCAGCACATGGCTCAAAGCCCAGGGCGTCTCCCCTTTAGATCACATGGTCACCATCACGGCCAAGGGTAGTCCGGGGGACGACCCCGATACACCCGTGCTTGATTCCTTTCATATGTTTGATTTTATCGGCGGCAGGTATTCGGTCTCCTCAGCTGTGGGCGGGCTGCCTTTAAGCCTTGCATTTGGATATGATGTTTTCAAACGCTTTTTGGACGGCTGCCGTCTTATGGATACCCATGTACTGGAAAGTCCGGCAGAAAAAAACATCGCCTTGACCGCCGCCCTGATCTCCATTTGGAACACCCTGTATATGGGATATCCGGCCCAGGCCATTATTCCCTATGCGTCAAGGTTGGCCCGGCTCAGCCCCCATGTCCAGCAGCTTTATATGGAAAGCCTCGGCAAATCGGTTTCCCCGGACGGCCGGCGTTTAACCCAGCCAGCCGGCACCATTATCTTCGGGGAACCCGGCACCAATGCCCAGCACTCATTTTTCCAGCTGGCCCACCAGGGAAAAGCCTTTCCCATTGATTTCATCGGCATAAAAACGCCGGGATACACCGGTGTTCAGGCAATGTCCAAAGGGGTGACCAACCACCAGGAACTTTGGGCCAATCTTTTGGCCCAGGCCGGTGCACTTGCCCTTGGCCGCAGCTCCGATGACCCGGCCGGAAATTTTGACGGTAACCGGCCCTCAACAATAATAAGCATTGATAATTTGGAACCGGAAAGTGTTGGTATGCTGCTCTCTTTCTATGAGGCCAGAACTGTTCTGGAAGGATTCATTCTCGGTGTAAATCCCTTTGACCAGTTTGGTGTTGAGCTAGGCAAAGTCATGGCCGGAGATATCCGCAAAGAAATGGCCGCAAGAAATCTTGACCCGTCATATACGTTTGCCTGTGCATCAAAAACGGATAATTTTTACCTGGATCTTTTGTTTGGGAAATGAATCAAGGGAACCTATAAAGAGACGCCCCCCAGGTCAGACCGGCACCAAGACCTGCAAAGAGTACAACATCCCCGGATTTGCCGATACGGCCGGTTTCAATGGCTTCATGAAGTGCCAAAGGAATGCTGGCAGCCGTAGTGTTGCCGTATTTTTCAATATTATGAAAAATTTTATCTTCGGGCAGCTTGAGGAACTGGCCAAAGGCCTGGTTAATACGTTTATTGGCCTGGTGCGGCACCACAAGATCAATATCAGACAATTCCATGCCTGCTTTTTTTAGAACTTCCATGGTCACCTGTGGAAGCATGCGTACTGCTTTTTTAAATATGGCAGGACCATCCATGACCGGAAAATATCGGGGGTCATCATTGGAAAGACCATCCGGCAGGCGCTTTATAAGATTGGAGGCAGGCAGTTCGGTTTTTAAGGTCTCTGCAAAATGCCCATCTGCATGCAATGCCGAGGCAATCAAGCCCACGTTTTCATCCGTGTCAACGGCTTCGATACACAGGGCTGCGGCCCCATCACCAAAAATCACCGTCATATCCCTGCCCCGGGTGGTTTTGTCAAGCCCTGTGGAATGCACTTCAGCACCCACCAGAAGAATTTTTGAGGCAAGTCCGGATTTGATATAGGAATCTGCTGTGGCAAATCCGTACAAAAAGCCGGTGCATTGCTGACGGATGTCCAGGGCTGGTGTGGAATCAAGTTCAAGATTTCGCGCTAAAAGACACCCGCCCCCCGGGAACATGATATCCGGACTTAAGGTGGCAAAAATGATAAAATCCAGATCGTTGGGATGCCAACCGGCCTTGTCCAGTGCCATGCGGGCTGCCTGGGTGCCCAAATCCGATGCACCGCAGACATCTTCCTCGGTGACCCAGTGTCGCTGGTGGATGCCGGTGCGCTGGCGGATCCATTCATCAGACGTATCCATAAATTCGGCCAGATCCTGATTGGTGACAATATGGGGCGGCACAAAGAAGCCTGAGCCCCTGATAATTGATTTTTTCATTAAATTTCCTTATTACTATATAGATCCAACAATTGCAAAACAGCAGAAAAGTTCTGTCTGATACCTGAAATTTTGTCAGGGCTAAGTTACATGGCCCTAAGTGCAGACTCAAATTTATAATATGAATTTTATTTTTAGGCAAGACAGTTAGAGCCTGTTTTGAACATGGCCCTTAAGATTGTCCATTTTTTTTTTTGCTTTGTTTGATGAATTGGATAATTTTTTTCACACTCATGTTTTTTTTCCTTGCATATACTAAGAAAATTAAGATATGGACATAGGGAATTATTCATTTTTATTGACAAAGAGGCTGATATGGCAAATGCGGCTCGACTTTTGATCGTAGACGATAACGAAGATATTCTGTCTACTTTTTATGAATTTTTTAACTCTCTTGGGTATGAGGTTAAGACTGCGGTGGACGGATTTGCCGCTTTAAAAATTCTGCGGAATAAACCTGATTATTTCCATTGCCTGATCACAGACCTTGTTATGCCTAACATCAGTGGTGTTGGGCTGATTTCCATTGTAAAAAAGGAATACCCTGATATTAAAACCATTGCCATGACCGGATATGGGGATCACCCCGGGGCCCTTGCGTCCGAAGCCCGGGCGGATATTGTTATTTTTAAACCTGTTGACCTGTTTAAAATTGAACATAAAGTTGCCGAACTCGTAGGCCGTACAGAAGATTAGGAAAAAGAGGGTGTTATAAAATATGACTTCATCGACCCCGCTGATAGGCGTCTCCATCCCTATGCTGAAAATCAAGGAACTGATCAACCATGTGGCCCAAACCTGTCTTAACATCCTGATTACAGGAGAGACCGGTGTTGGCAAAGAAGTGGTTGCCCAGAGCCTGCATGCTGAATCAAATCGGTCTAAAAATAATTTCATAAAAATAAATTGTGCCGCCCTGCCTGAAACCCTCCTGGAATCAGAGCTTTATGGTTATGAAAAAGGCGCTTTTACAGGGGCGCACAAAAAACGTCCCGGTAAATTTTTAACTGCAGACAAGGGCGTCCTTTTTCTTGATGAAATCGGTGATATGCCCCTTACCCTTCAATCCAAAATGCTCCACGTCCTCCAAAGCGGTGAGTTCTCTCCTCTGGGATCGGACCAGGATTTCAAAACAGATGCTTGGGTCATTGCGGCAACCAACCAATGTCTTGAAGAAAAGATAAAAAACAAAACCTTTAGAGAAGATCTTTTTTACCGGCTTAATATTATTAAAATAGATATTCCGCCCCTTCGCCAACGTCCCGAGGATATCCCGGCCCTGGTTGAATATTACTTTAAAAAACACCTGTCAGAATACCCGAAATCCAATGCAGTAAAGCCTGACAGTCAGATAATGGAGCGCCTTTGCAGTTATCACTGGCCCGGCAATGTGCGCCAGTTGCAAAACTGCATAAAAAAACTGATGGTGCTCAATTCCTGGGATAAAGTTTTTGAAGAGTTACCTATCGATGCAGACACCCCTGAAACATCGGCTTCAGATATATCCCAGGCGCAATTAGCCGGTTCTGCCATGCATTCGCCTGATTATCCATTTGATAGTGAAGCTGGAAAGCGGCGCATGAGAATCATTTCAGAATTTGTAGACATGTCCACAAGTTCGGAAAAACTGTTTGAAGATATTTCTTTGAAAAAAATAAAGAAGCTGGCCTCTGACAAAGTTGAAAAGGAGGTGATTATTTTTGTGCTTGAAAAAGTGGGGTGGAACCGGTCCAAAGCCGCAAAAATTT
>DATFIL010000196.1:0-11330 GCA_035270145.1 Desulfobacter sp.
CAAGCCCGATGTATTTGGTTTTCACAAGTAGCTGTGCAAGCCGGTGGGCCACAACGGACATTTTATAGATTATAACAGTGGGAACAAGATTTAAAGCCGCTTCCAGCGTGACCGTTCCCGATGCGGCAATCAAAAGGTTGCCCTGGTCAAAAATATGTTTTGGCCGCCCTGTTACAATCCGGCATAAATCACGGTTTGGGTGGTGAAAAACAATATGCTTAATGCGTTCTTCATGCTGTCTAATACCGGATGAAATAAGAAATCTTAAATGGGGATATTTTTTTTTAATCATACCGGCGGAATCCAGCATGACAGGAAGCAGTTTGTCAATTTCAGCTGATCTGGAACCCGGAAGCAGGCCGATAACCAGATCACCTGACAGATCTTTTTTATTGTTATGGTCTGAAATCGCCGGGCTTTGGGGATATTCATCCACCAGGGGGTTTCCCACATAAGTGGCAGAAATTTTTTTGGATTTATAAATAGGGATTTCAAAAGGAAAGATCAGGGCCACATGGTCCGTAAATTTTGCAATGGTATCCAGGCGTCTTGAATTCCAGGCCCAGACCTTTGGTGCAATATAATAACAGACAGGAATATCATAATGCTGTTTGATAAACCTGGCGGTTTTCAAATTAAAACCCGGATAATCAATGAGCACAACAGCATCAGGGAGGTCTGTTTTTAATCGTCGCTTAACAAGGGAAAACGCCTGTTTAATGGCGCCTATCTGCTTGATCACTTGAACAAGTCCCATGGCAGACAGCTTGTCAATGGGAAAGAAAATGTCTGCCCCCTGCCCTGCCATGGCTTTACCACCGATACCCGTGATCCGGGTACCGGGGCAAAGTTGCTTTAACGACCGCACCAGGGCTGCCCCGTGGAAATCGCCGGAAGGTTCGCCGGCAAGAATCATGATATGCCGGGTTTGTTTATTCATGAATCTCATCCTCGGTCAGAGCGGTTACGCAGATATTGTATTTATCTGCAAGGGCAATCATTTTTTCACGATCAAATGAAATTGACTTTTCAGCTTCAAGCACAAGCACATTTACACCTGACCGGTGCATGGTTTCAATGGTGGCGCACCCGGATGAGGGTAAATCAAAACGTAAGTCCTGGTGGGGTTTGGATAATTTTACAACTGTGGCCCCATTGCCCCGGCTCAGCCGCCCTCCCCGTTCTATGGTGGCGTCCGTGCCGTCAATGGCTTCTACGGCAAGTACCGTACCATTGGAAATAACAAGGCATTGCCCGATATCAAGACGGCCAACGGCTTTGGCAAGTTTCCATCCCTGCTGGATATCTTTTTTTTCTGATCTGTCCGGTTTTCGCTTTGTCCAACATCCTTTGGGACTGATAAGCTCCGGCAGAAGAAAGGTGGAAGGTACCAGGGTAATACCCTGCTTTTCCAAAAAATCCGCAAAGGATGAAAGGATATTGTCATCGTGGGTACCCGCAGTTTTAGCAATAAAGGCAAGGGCTTTGAAATCCGGTCTTATATCTTTGAAAATATTGGCTTTACTAATGGAGCCCATGAGCAAAGCCTTGGTAACACCATGGGATTTAAAATAGCGGAGCAGTTTGCTGAGCTGGCCAAGATAAAGCCATTCAAACCGGTAGGTGAGTTGGGCAAGTTGGGGGTCGGTTTCGCTATGGAATCCGGCCCCAATAACTTTATAACCGTTTGCACGTGCCTTTTGGGTGAAGAGCAGCGGGAACTGGCCGCCACCGGCAATCAGGCCGATGTGGGAAGAACAACTATTGCCTTCGGGGTCGTTCATGGAAATTAACGTGTCACCCCACGATTAGAGTTTTTTATGAATTCACTAAAGAACACGACTTCAGGAATTTGTTCAACTTCAGCTTTGGTTCTTTCCACGGCCTGGGTCACTGTCAATCCAATCCGAAAAAATATCCGGTACGCTTTTTTCAACTGACGAATAACGGAACTTTCAAAATTATGGCGCTTAAGGCCCACATTATTCAGTCCATGCAGGGTGGCCCTGTCACCTGCAGCAATGACAAAGGGCGGAATGTCTTTTACCACAGCGGACTTTCCACCAATGTAGGCATAGTCTCCGATTTTGACAAATTGATGAATGGCCACAAGACCGCCGACAGTGGCATAGTTTCCAATTTCAATATGCCCTGCAAGGGTTGAGTTGTTGGCAAGAATGACACCTTTACCGGTTCTACAGTCATGGGCAACATGCGTGTAGGCCATCAGATAATTTTCTTCACCCACCGCGGTGAGACCGCCACCAAAACCCGTGCCCCTGTTGATGGTAACAAACTCACGGATAATCGAGCCCCTGCCAATGGTAAGATGGGTGGTCTCTCCGTGAAATTTGAGGTCCTGGGGAGCGCCGCCAATGGAGGCGTACTGAAAGATATTACAGTCCGGACCGATGGTGACATGATTGTCAATCGTGCAGTAAGGACCTATGGTTGTACCGGAACCAATGGTAACATCTCCATTAACAATGGTATAAGGCCCAATGGTGACATTCTCATCTATCCTGGCAGATGAATCAATAATTGCCGTTGGATGAATCGCTTGAATCATGATTGCTCCGTCTGGCCACTTTCCAGCTTTTTTAACCGTTTTTCAAGGGAAAGCAGTCGTGTTCTTAAACTTGGCAGCCGGGGTATGATACGGGATACCTTCAGCCAGATTTTATGGGGCATATGGGGAATGCCTGAAACAATATCGCCCGGGGGAACATTACCGGAGACGCCGGCATAGGGGCCGACAATAGCCCCGTCGCCTATATTCAGATGACCGGAAATACCGGCTTTACCTGCAATAATTACATCTTTGCCGATGGTGGTGCTCCCGGCAATACCCACCTGGGCCACCACCAGTGTATTGTCTCCAATTTTAACATTGTGGGCGATATGGACCTGATTGTCCGTTTTAACGCCGTTGCCGATGCGGGTTATGCCTAAAGTCCCTCTGTCAATGGTATTAGCGGCACCGATTTCACAGCAATCACCGATATGGACGTACCCGGTATGTACCAGTTTGGCATGGGCGTGTCCGTCCTGGACAAATCCAAACCCGTCAGAACCGATGACGCAATTGGGATGAACAATGGACTGCTTGCCGATTTGTGTTTTATCTGCCAGTGTGACATTGGGGCTGATCCGGCAGGAATCATTGATCCGGCATTGCTTGCCGATCACCGTATTGGCCATGATGTGCACATGACTGCCAATGGTGCAGCTCTTCCCTATGCAGACATGGGCCTCAATGCGTGTGCCGTCACCAATGGTGCAGTCGTCTGCAATAACAGCCGAAGGGTGAATAAATGCCGCCAACGGCTCTGCAGGCATCAAGTGCGCCACAACCTTAAAAAACGCAAGTTTCGGATTATCATTGTAAAGCAGTGTTATGCCGGGCACCGCAGGGGCTTCATTGGGAACAAGAATGATACCGGCATTCGTTTCATCCAGCCGGGAGAAAAACGAATGATCCACCGCAAAAGTCAGGTCCTTGGGCCCTGCATCGTCAAAGGAGGATACCCCGGAAATGGTTGTACCCGGATCCCCATATATCCGGGCATTGACCATAGCAGCTATTTGATCTGCCGTCAGCATCAATTATTTTTTCTGAGCGTATATTGAATTATATTCTTTCATTATCGCATCAGTGAGATCCACCTTATCTGCAGCATAGATAACACCGGCGACTTTTTTTTCAATGATCAAAAGATAGCCTTGTGACTTTCCTAATTTGTTGGCGATGTCAAAAACATCTTTTTGTATTTGGTTCATCCGCTTGTTTTGCAGAATTTTCATTTCCTGGGTATAATCAGCGTTCATTTTTTTTAAATCATCCGCATTGTCCCGCAGTTCCCTTTGACGCTCAAGCTTTTTTTCAGCACTGAGTACAAGGGCTTCACGCTCTAACGCCGCTGACATCTCTTTAACTCTTTTTTCCTCAGCCTGGAGTTTTGCCTGAAGTTCATCAAGTTTAGCCTTGAGGTCTTTTTGCATGACTTTGCCGGCACTTGATTCTTTTATTATTTTTTCAAAGCTGACTATACCTATTTTAGCCGCATCCGCTGCAAAAGCGCTGCAAGTGAACATTGCAGCAACGATCAAAACTGCCGGAACTATAATGCTTTTCTTCATTTATGCCTCCGAAAATAAAATTTTAATTTTTTAAAAAAATGCACCAATTGAAAAGTCAAACTGACCATCACCGGTACGCTTAACATCTTTACCGTCTATAACAATACCATAGGCCAATCTGATGGGACCCATGGGGGAATTCCATCTAAGTTCAAAGCCTGAGCTGGAATACTGATCGCCAAAGTCAATAGTTTCACCGTCGTTATATACATCGCCTCTGTCGTAAAAAAAGATACCGTAAACCGCCTGTTCCTCTGCGATCGGAAACATCATTTCAATATTGAACTGGCAATATGTTTCACCGCCAACCTCAATGGTGGCGCCATCTCTGGTACCGTTGATGTCTGTGTTGTCAAACCCCCTGATGGAGTTGATACCACCAAGATAGAAGCGTTCCCAGTCTATATCCGGATCCCCATCGGTTCTGTCATCAAGGTACCCGCCTTTGGCATAGATACCGGCTGAAAATTTCCAGAACAAAGGAAAAAACAGGGCTGATTCCGCCAGGTATTTGGTAAAATCAATCTCACCACCCAGAAATTCACCCGCATACTCAATGGACAGTTTGTGGTACATGCCCTTTGTGGGTAAAAAATTATGGTTTCTTGAATCATAACTGATATAAGGCATAATACTTGATGTAAGATAGGAGCCTTCAGTAACTGAGGTAAGAGGAAAACCATCATCATCGTATTCCACATCTTTGATATCAAACTTCTCAATATTATAAACCAGACCAATGCTGGTGTAATCCCAGAACCGGCGGGAGGCGGCCCGCAGAGTGAGCCCCATAGCGTCCTTTTCATAATAATCGTATTCGTTTTCAAATTTATATATATCAAATCCGGCTGAAATCGGCCTGTCAAAAAGCCAGGGTTCGGTGAATCCGATATTATACAACGCCTTTTCTCCAGACATCCGAATGGTAAATTTACCTGTCTGCCCTTTGCCGAACAGGTTACGCTCTTCAATGGAAACTTGGCCAAAGGCACCGTCATCACTGGAGAAACCACCGCCAAAAGAAAAATTTCCCGTGGGTTTTTCTTCAACGTTTATCTGAACGTCCAGCTTGTTTTCTTCTTTGGTTTTAACCGGTTTGATGTTGATATTCTGGAAATAGTCTTTGAATACAAGGTTCCTGTTGGAGCGCTGAATTTTTTTCATGCTGTAAAGACCCTGCTCCTCAATGGCAAGTTCTCTTCGGATAACCTTGTCCCTGGTTTTTTCGTTGCCGGTAATAATGATCCGGTTAAAGTAAACAAGCGGGCCTTTATCAATGACAAAGCCTATATTTACAATTGCTTGCGTGTCATTCTTATCCGCCTTTGGTGTTACCCTGACATTGGCATAGCCCTGGTTGGCATAAAAATCCTTCAGGGTAATCATATCTTTGCGGACGAGTTCCCTGTTATACAATTCAGATTTTTGGGAAACCAGAAGTTCTAAAAGCGCTTCTTCGGTGGTAAGAATGTCCCCTTCGACACTAACCTCGCCATTTTTATATTGGTTTCCCTCATCAATTTTAAACTGGATTGAAATCGCTTCTTTTCCCATATTCACGACTGGGTCAGATACTTTAACATTAATAAATCCGTTGTTCTTATAAAAGGCTTCTATGCGAAGCACATCATTATCAAGTTCGGTTTCGTCCAGATCTCCCGACGACGTGATAAATGACCAGAATCCCTTTTCCTGGACTTGCATCACATCTTTGATATCATCATCGTCAAAATATTTATTGCCCTCAAATTCAATGGCCGTAATTTTTACTTTGTCACCTTCTTCGATATTGAAGATAATATCTGCCTGATGATTTTGCAATGGTTTGACGTCATAGGAAATCCGGCAATTATGATAATTTTTTTCATAATACAGACGTTTGAGTTTATCTACATCATTATTCAGCTTATATACATTTAGAATGGACCCGGTTGATGTCCCTACAACCTCAAACAATTCTTGGTCTTCATAGATATGATTGCTTTCAAAGCGAATATTACGAACACTGGGTTTTTCCTGGACTTCAAAAATAATCTCAACCCCTTTATCCATGTTTTGTTTTTTGATGACGACATCATCAAAATATCCCATTTTATACACGCTGTTCAAATCATTGTTTAAAGCAATGCGATCTAAAAGTTCCCCTTTTTGGGATGAGATGACTCGCTGGATGGCATCTGCATCGACACGCACATTGCCTTTGATGCTAATGGCTGAAATAATTTTCTGCTGAAACAGTTCGCCTATAATATCGTTTTCCAGGGAAGTTGCCCCTGCATACAATTCTGAAAGACTAGGGGATTGTGAAAAAAAAGTTAATGGCGCTTGTTTTTCATATACATTATGCATCTGCGAATCAATACTCACCGCCTGCCCGGCTATAAAAATGTCGCCGGTGATGATCCAGTCAACACCTAAACGGATACCCGCCTGGCGGAATTGTTCGTATCCCCAGTCAGTTGTGTCAACAAAGGTATCGGTCAGCACTACTGTTGCACCGTCATTTTCAAGTTTTTCCTTCAACATTTTTGACAGTGCCGGTGCAATTTTTTCATCCGGCTGCTCTGCCTGGACATGAAAGGGGAACAATGCCACTGCGACCCGATCTTCGGCAGACAAAAGACCTGTTCCCAAAAGACAAAAAACTGCTGCAAGCAATACACTGAACTTAATATTTTTCATAGCTTATCCTAAAGCAATTGATTGATTATTACTTTTTTACGCCGGTACGATTTTCCCGTTTTTCAACGTCAATCTCCTGTCCATTAAACCGGCTAGATCTGAATTGTGAGTGACCACGACAATGGTCATCCCCATTTCCTGGTTAAGTTCTTTCAAGAGTTGGTGAACCGCGTGGCTGTTCTTTTGATCCAGATTGCCGGTGGGTTCATCAGCCAGCAACACCGCCGGCGTCATAACAAGTGCCCTTGCGATGGCCACCCGTTGTTGCTCGCCCCCGGACAGATCTTCCACTCTGTATTCGATTCGGGCACCAAGTTCTACCCTTTCAAGCATATTTGTTGCATGTTTTTCAATAGTTTTTTTAGATTGGCCACTGATCAGCCCAGGCAACATTACATTTTCAACGGCCGTAAATCCCTGCAGCAAATAGTGAAATTGAAAAACAAAACCAATATTTTTGTTTCTAAAGGTGGCAAGTTTTTCATCATTGTACCCCAGAATCTGTTCCCCTCTGAACAGCAGATTTCCCTCATCCGGCTTGTCAAGGGTGCCGATGATATGCAGCAGGGTGGATTTGCCAATACCTGAAGCCCCCAAGATAGCAATGGTTTCGCCCTGTTGTATGGATAAGTCCGCCTTATGCAGAATGTCCAGCACCGCTGTTTTGGATACAAAAGACCGTGAAACCCCGTTCAGTTGAATCAACGGTGTGTCATCCATATCTTATGGCCTCCACCGGATTCATTCGTGATGCTTTATAAGAGGGATACAGGGTGGACAGAAAACAGATTAAAAGGGCGGATACTGCGGTTAAAATAACATCCGAATATTCAAGCTGAACCGGAAGGGTGGCAAAAGGGTATGCCTCGGGAAGCTTAATAAATTCGTATCGTTTAAGGATGTAACAGATCACCACCCCGAACGTTGTCCCGATACCCGTGCCGATAATGCCGATAATCATACCTTTGATAATAAAGATATGGCGGATCATGGCATTTGTGGCGCCCATTGCTTTTAATACGGCAATATCACGGGCTTTTTCCATGACCATCATGATCAGTGCCGATGCAATATTAAATGCCGCCACAAGAATAATCAGTGTTAAAATGACAAACATGGCGGTTTTCTCAAGTTTAAGTGCTGAAAAAAGGCTTTGGTTGATATCCATCCAGTTACGCAGGTAATATGGATAGTCGATGAATCCAAGTTCGTTTTGACTTAATTTTTTTACCTTGAATATCTGATCGGTCCATATGCCGAAAGCCGACACTTTGCCTTTGGCTGACACCAGTGCCTGTACTTGATCCAGCCGGGCGTAGGCCAGGCTGGAATCGTATTCCGCCATGCCGGATTTAAAGGTGCCGGCGACCACAAACTGTTTCATGGATGGAATTTGACCCATGGGGGAGATAATGCCCGATGCCGACATAAGGATCACACGGTCGCCTTCCATCACCCCCACGGCATGGGCCAGGGACTGACCAAGAATAATACCGGGAAGGCCGTTTGTGATCGTTGTTTTGTTCAATGCGTTTTTAAGATCTTCGGACGTGTATCCTTTGATCAGTGCGGCCCCTTTTTCCGGTTCAACCCCCCGGAGAATGATGCCGGAAAAAGCGTTTGACGTGCGTATCATGGCTTGTCCGAATAAAATGGGAGATACGGCTGTGACCCCGGGTGTCTGCCTGATCTTATCTTCCATATCCGGATCAGGCGCAAAGTGGCCGGAATAGTTCATGACCAGAATATGGGGTTCCAGTCCAAGAATTCTGTTTCTAAATTCTGTTTCCGATCCGCTCATGACAGCAATAACCACCACCAGCGCCATGACGCCGAGAATAACACCTGCCACGGACAACAAGGTGATCAGAGAGATAAATCCCTCCTTGCGTTTGGCCCGCAAATATTTTCCGGCTATGAAAAGTTCTGCTCCCACAGATACCTTTTATGCATTTTTCATATGTGGAAAAAGAATCACCTCTCGTATGGAGGCGGCATCCGTCAGCAGCATGACAAGACGGTCAATGCCGATCCCCTGCCCTGCCGTAGGCGGCATGCCGTATTCCAGGGCCTCGACATATTCCGTATCCATGATATGGGCTTCATCATTGCCCTCATCACGCTGACGCACCTGCATGAGAAAGCGGTTATACTGATCTTCAGGGTCATTTATTTCGGAAAATCCGTTGGCGATCTCCCTTCCGGCAATGAATAGTTCAAACCGGTCCGTAAGTTCAGAATCTGATTCGCTTTTTCTGGACAGGGGGGAGACTTCCACCGGATATCCGGTAATAAATGTGGGTTGAATGAGCTTAGGCTCCACAAACGCATCAAAAAGTTTAGTCAGCACTTTGCCGTGCCGATCCTTTTTGGCGATTTGAACGTTTTCCTTTTCAGCGTAAGCAAGCAACGCCTGGGTGTCGTTGATTATGGCCGGATCAATACCCCCGATCTCCGACAAAGAATCTATCATGGAGATGCGTTTCCACCCCTTTGAAAAATCAATAGTCAAACCCTGATATTCAACACTGTTGCCACCGATGATCTGGGTAACAATAGTGGAAAACATCTCTTCGGTCAGATCCATCAGATCTTCATAGGTGGCATAGGCCTGGTAAAATTCGACCATCGTGAACTCCGGATTATGCCGGGTGGAAACCCCTTCGTTCCTAAAGTTCCGGTTGATTTCAAACACCTTTTCAAATCCGCCAACCACCAGTCGTTTCAGATACAGTTCCGGTGCGATACGCAGGTACAGTTCCATGCCCAGGGCATTGTGCCAGGTTTTAAACGGTGTGGCTTCGGCACCGCCGGGTAATGTCTGCATCATGGGGGTTTCCACCTCCATAAATCCATTTTCATCAAAAAAACGTCTCATGGCAGCGACAACGGCACTTCGTTTTTTAAAAATCTGCCGGGTATTTTCATTCATGATCAAATCAAGGTACCGTTGGCGGTATCTTTTTTCAGGGTCCTTGATGCCGTGAAATTTTTCAGGCAGCGGTCTTACAGACTTTGATAAAAGTTTAAAACTTTCGGCAAGTACGGTCCATTCACCGGTTCTTGTCTGGAACAAAGGCCCCTCAACACCGATGAAGTCACCAATATCCAGTTTTTTAAACAGCGCATATACATCATCTCCCACTTTGTTTTTCTGTATATATAACTGCATCTGCTCACCGTCATCCTGGAATCTGACAAATGAGGATTTTCCCATTTTATTAATGGCCATCATACGACCTGCCAGGCAGAACTTACGTCCGTTTTCGCCCAGGGAATCCGCATTTTTTTCTATAATATCCTTTAGTTCATGAACCCTGAGATCCGGTTTGAAATCATTGGGATACAGGCTGATGCCTGAGGTTTTTAGCTCGTTTATCTTTTCTTTGCGAAGATCAAGTAGTTTGCTTGTTTTGTTATCCATAAAAATAGCTGCTTTCGTTTATATTTAGGCTCCGGATTTATAACTAAAAACTAAAAAGGGTCGCTTCGTTTTAATTTAAAACGTAAAGGCAGGGTAAACCCCTGAATAAAACGTGGTAAAATAGCGTTTTTGTATAGCCTTGTCAATGATGCTTGCCTTTACAAATCTTTGACCTGCACTTATATTGAACCCTTCAATTAGAAAAAAAGTTTAATACTTCACAAGGAGCTTTCAGGTGAAACAGATCTTAGTACTGGCCTCGACCAATAAAGGCAAAACAAAGGAATTACAGGAACGGCTGCAAGGCTATCCGGTTGATATAAAAAATCTGTCTGATTTTGGCCCCATTCCCGAAATAATAGAGGACGGGGAGACCTTTGACGACAATGCATATAAAAAAGCGTCGTTTACGGCCAGAGTTCTGGGATACCCGGCCCTGGCTGATGACTCAGGGCTTTGCGTGGAGGCGCTGGGCGGCGCACCCGGCGTGTATTCGGCCCGTTACGCCGGAGAAAATGCCACGGACCAGGACAATGTGGATAAACTTCTGGAAGACATGAAAAATGAAGAAAACCGTAAAGCCGCTTTTGAATGTGTGATCTCCATTGCGGTGCCCACGGGTGCCGCGTTGACCTATGAAGGCCGCTGCGAAGGGGTACTCACCCGGGAACCTGCGGGCGACAACGGGTTTGGTTATGATCCGCTGTTCTTTTTCCCGGCGTTGGATAAAACCTTTGCCCAGTTATCCATGGCGGAGAAAGCAACGGTCAGCCACAGGGGAAAGGCATTGCAGGAGATCACCCAGGAGATGGATAAAATCCTGGACTGGATAGATATTCAAATGTCCCGGATCAACACCCAAACGGGCAGCTGTCTTGCACCCAAAGGGAAAAATAATGGATAAATTCAAAGAATTCAAAGAACTGGTAAAATCCAACCGGTCCTGCAGACGCTTTGACAATACGTTTGCCCTGGATACCCAGACCTTGACCGAGCTTGTGGAACTGTCCCGGTATACCGCCTCCGGGGCCAACAACCAACCGCTGAAATATATTATTTCCAGCAGCCGGGAACAAAATGATCA
>DATFIL010000197.1:0-4042 GCA_035270145.1 Desulfobacter sp.
TTGCAGTGGTTACGGTGGCCCATGCCTGCAAGGAGAATCTGGTGGCGCATGGTGTGAGCCCGGAGAAGATCACTGTGGTGCATAACGGAATTGATCCTGAACCGCCCCGGGTTAACTCTGTTTCCCGCTCATCGCTGGGGATAAAAGAAAATGAAACTATAATTGGCGTCTTGTCCCGGCTGACACCGTTAAAGGGTGTATCGTATCTTATTAACGCCCTTAGAACTGTTTTAAAAACACATCCGACATTGCATTTAGTGGTGGCCGGAGACGGCAGCGAGGCCGATCAATTAAAGCGGCTGGCCCGAAACAGCGGGATTGATTCAAATGTTCACTTTGTGGGGTATCAAACCAATGCCCAGGCATGGCTTGAACTTTTTGATATCTATGCCCTGCCTTCGCTGGCAGAGTTTCACTCGATCGCGCTGCTGGAAGCGATGCGGGCGCAAAAGCCGATTGTCGCAACGGAAGTGGGCGGAAACACCGAATCTGTCCGGCATGGAAAGGATGCGCTTATTGTGCCGCCCAAAAATGCTGAGGCAATCGCTGAAGCGATCAATCAGCTTATTGAAGATCAAGCACTTGCTGATAATTTGGCAAAATCCGCAAAACAACGGTTTTTAAGAAAATTTACTATTGATCGCATGTTGAGTGAAACTGAATCCTGGCTATACGATTGTGGGCGCTTGGCCCAATCAAAGTGAACTGATAAAAAAATCTCAAAGCACCAAACTTTAAAGCACAAGGTTTAAAAGATATGGAAGGAAACACTGCACAGAGGTTGGCAAGAGTTGGGGCTTATCTTGCAACTCATCCCTATATGCTGCCCACTTACCTGAAAGAAAGTATTAACAGATCCGTTTCACCGATTAGTCTCGAATTGCCATGGATTGCTTATTCAGCCATTTCCTTTCTCAAAACATATCTGCAGCCCCATCATGAAATCGCTGAATTCGGGGGCGGAGGCTCTACGCTATTTTTTGCAAAACAGGCAGCCGCGGTACACTGTATTGAAAGCAGCGATTTATGGGCCAATAAGCTGAAAGAAAAAATTGCGGAAAAAAATATTCACCTAATCTGAGCGATTTTTGACAAAAAAAAGTCCTACACCCGCGGGTAATGTGTTATAATGCTTGCTAAAACCAGCGAAAGTAATAGCAACAATAACACACCCAACAGGTGGAGGACTTTATGAAACAAAATAGCAAATCCTACCGAAAAAATGAAGCCAAAATCAGCGCCGTGGAGACAACTTCCGACCGGTTGACCGGACGAGCCGGGCTGAGTCTCTTTGTCGCATATCTGCATCAAATTGAAATTTTTGGCTTTTTGGATCGGTTCTTCGGGTCGATGCGCAAAAGCAGAAAAGGCACGGATGTATTCGAACTTTTTAAGCAAGTTCTCTGCTTCATGGCAGACGGCACCAGCAGGCATTTGATCTATTTTGACCAGCTCGCCAGAGATGAGGGCTATGCTGGAGCCATTGAGTCCGATATCGAAAAGATGGCTTCTTCGCACCAGATGAAACGCTTTTTCAATGCGTTTGCCTGGACCCGGGTTTTCCTGTTCCGGCGTTTGCTGCAAAAGCTTTTCATTTGGCGCCTGAAGATCAAACAGCCGGATGTGATCGAACTGGGCATTGATACCATGGTGATGGACAATGACGATGCCGAGCGGCGCCATGGAGTGAAGCCGACATATAAAAAGAAGAAGGGATTTCAGCCTCTGCAAATGAACTGGGGCCGTCTGATTGTTGACGCCGTTTTCCGCGGGGGCAACAAGCACTCCAATTATGGCACCACAGTCGAGCAGATGATCCGGCATATGGTTTCCAGAATCCGCAAGGCATATCGCCCGGACGCTGCCATTATTATCCGCATGGACAGCGGTTTCTTCGATCAGAAGATCTTTGGCCTCTGTGAAGAGCTTGAAATTGGATATGTTTGTGGCGGCAAGCTGTATAAGGATATCGTCTCCTTTGCCGAGAGCGTCGATGAGAAAACATGGAGCCGGTATGACTCCGGCAAAAAAGAAAGCTGGGAATACATTGAGTTTGCCAGCCGGCGAGGCAGCTGGAAGGCATTCAGGCGCACCATTTACTGCCGCCTGGTCCATGACTGCGGCGGGCAGATGGTTCTGCCCGGCTGCCGGCCTGATACGGTAATCATCACCAACATCGGCCAGGGACAGCCGATTGACCGTCTCCTCAAAAAGGCCGGGGCAGAAGAATATCTGGAAGCCCGCGGCATCGTTTCCTGCTATCATGAGCGAGGCAGCGATGAATTGGCCAACCGGGCATTGAAGGACTTCGGTCATGAGCAGTTGCCGTTCAAGCGGTTTAATCCAAATGCGGCCTGGTATTATTCGATGCTTCTCGGTCATTTTTTGATGGAATCATTCAAAGAAGATGTCGGCACTCCGGTTGTCCCGGCCGGGGCTTACGCAAGCACGGTTCGCAGGGGGTTGATTGATATCGCCGGCAAAATTGTTTCCCATAGCGGCAAGGTGGTATTAAAAGTTACCACTGCCTGCTTTGAAAGCCTTGGCTTATCAGACCTTTTTGACCGGTGCCATCGCGCGCCAATTATAGTATAATTTTCAAATAGTTAAAATAAAATCACAGCATGGCCGAAGGGAGGGGTATGTCCTGAACCCCGCGGCTATTGCGTAAAACACTCACATATATTGAAAAAATAGTATTTGGCATGGAAATTTATCTCCAAGTCTATTAACAATCCCTGTATTTGACTAGGGGCAGTGGCAGAATCGTGCTACCAAATTCAAAATCGCTCAGTTTAGGAAAGAATTTTCTTGAGAAACAGTTCAATTACGGCTAACATAAACGAACAATATTTAGCATTTAAACAGTAGCCGATATTTCTATAGAAGCTGGCGTTTAATCCGTTAATCTCCGGAGAAAGAAGCCTGTCTTTCTTGGAGACGGATTTTTTTGCGGAATAGACTTGCAGCCCGAGGCGAAGATGAAGTTTAATGAAAAAGTCAAGTCTTTGATTAAAGAAGCCGAGCTATACAAATCCCAAGGACTGCTAAACGAGGCTTTGGACACATATAAACGCGTTAAGGAGTTGATTGAATCCACCCAAAACGTTAAAAACAAAGACAGCTTCTTAAACAAAATCACCAATAAAATCGATAAACTCTATACTCAGATGGAAACTGAGCTCTCTGTGCCGAAGCCGCCGACAGTCTCTGAAGAGGCGCAATCCGTCATAAAGGAAATGGTTACCGAAGATGACCCCGAGTCCAAAGGGTCCTCTTCAATGGCCAGTGCCCTGGCCTTGGCCCGATTCGGTCAGTATGAGCAGGCTATAGAGGAATTTACCCGGCTGCTTCCCCAAGCGCCCCTCAGAGCCGAAGCGGCCAAGAATATTGTTTGGTGCTGGATTCAGCAGGGCGAAGTCGACAAGGCCTTGGGCCGGGTAAAGCAATGGATGGTGGGCAGTGTTTTGTCGCTTGATGAGGTCAACGGGGTTCGGTCCTACTTTGAGGATCTGGTAAAAAAATCGGGGCTGGATACCAAGATTTCATCCGATAAGATCCAGAAAAACCTTGAACCGGAATCCGAGGTCGAGGATCAGGACATCCTAGATATCAATTCCACTCGGTTTACGCTGCCGCGGGGATCGAGAAAAGGGGAGACGGTTGAGCTGGAGATCAGCTTTCAGGCGGGGAAATACTTAAAAATGCTTGTCTCCAAAAAGGACAAGCAGTTCATTGAAAGCCTAAGCGTTGGTGATCAGCTTACGGGCATGATATTTTATTCGCCAATGGCCATATTTTCCGGAACCGGCTATGTATCATCCAATGTGACGATAAATGCGGGCCCGAAAAAAGGGGATTACAGTCTGGAGATAAAAATTTTAAATATTCAAACGTGACGATCTCGTAAAAAGTCTATTTTAGATGGCAAAGAAAAAAGTTCAAGATCAAGGCGACGCAAATTTCGAGGAATGCAGCGTACATAGGAGTACGTGAAATTCCGAGAAATGCAGCGCAACGCAGATATTGGACTTTTTACGAA
>DATFIL010000198.1:0-2571 GCA_035270145.1 Desulfobacter sp.
CCGCCTCATCCCGGGAAAGCCCGCACCCGTTATCCGACACACGGATTAAGGTTTTCCCGCCGTTTTCAATTTCCACAATAATCCTGTTTGCCCCGGCATCCATGGCGTTTTCCACCAGTTCCTTAACCACGGACACCGGCCGCTGAACCACTTCACCGGCTGCAATCTGGTTGGACAGGATATCAGGAAGAATGCGGATTCTGCTCATGAAGGCGTATCCGGGTTCTCCTTTACAAAACGCAGCAGAAATTCGCTGTCTTTTGGACTTAAATCAAACTGCAGACAGGCTTCATTTGCCAATTTTTTTACATTCAGGTTCGGCTGGGCTTGTCTTTTTTCGGACACCCACGCAATGGCTTTTCTCAGGGCATTACCCTGGGGGATGACGGTGGACATGTTAACCTTCCTTTATTTATAACCACGGAAGACACGGAAAGCACTGAAAGTTAGAGCGCAAAGCGCTCAATCTGTACTTTTGGGTGACTGCCGAAGTTGATCAGTAATCCTAATTTCAAGTTCGTCGCTTTCAGGTAGTTGATAACCTGTGCTTTATGTTCGGAAGCGATATCCTTAACCGCTTTTAACTCCAATATGATTTTGTTGTAACAGATCAAACTCATTTCCGTGTCATTCCGTGCTTTCCGTGGTTACAACTCAGGCAATTCAATATCTTTATCCACAGCCTGTTCAAATCCATATCCAGCCCGGATCAGGGACATTTCATCAAAATGCCGGGACATCATCTGAAGCCCCATGGGAAGCCCGGTGGAAGAAATCCCTGCAGGCACTGAAATCCCGGGCGTACCCGCCATATTACAGGACAGGGTAAAAATATCGCTTAAATACATGGTCAAAGGATCTTCCACCTTCTCACCGATTTTAAAGGCAGGGGTGGGCGCCACAGGAGACAAAATAATGTCGCATTCTTCAAAGGCCCGTTTAAAATCATCCATGATCAGGGCCCGGACCTGGGAGGCACGGCCGTAATAGGCATCATAATACCCTGAAGACAGAGAATAGGTGCCGATAATAATCCGGCGCTGGACCTCCAGCCCAAATCCTTTGGACTTGGTTTTCTTGTACATCTCAATGAGATCGTCGGTATCCATATCCCGGTATCCGTATCTCACCCCGTCGAACCGGGCCAGGTTGGCACTGGCTTCACAGGGTGCAATGATGTAATAGGCCGCCAACACATAATTGGTATGGGGCAAAGAGATCTCTTTAATGGTAACGCCCAAGCCTTCCAGGGTTTTCCGGGCATTTTCAAACATTGTTTTGACTTCGGGATCAATACCTTCAAGGCTTAAAAATTCCTTGGGGATACCTGCGGTCATTCCGGAAAGGCCCTTGTCCTTAAACATGGTAATGCCTTTTGTAAAATCAGACATCTGTTCAGGTGCACTGGTGGAATCTTTGGGATCATGACCACCCATGAGATTGAGCATCATGGCCGCATCCGTCACATCCCGGGTAATGGGCCCCACCTGATCCAGGGATGACGCATAGGCCACCACACCAAAGCGTGATACCCGGCCATAGGTGGGTTTAAGACCCACCACGCCGCAATGGGAGGCGGGTTGACGGATGGAACCGCCGGTGTCCGTGCCCACGGCCCCGGCACAGAACCGGGCCGCCACGGCAGCGGCAGATCCGCCGGATGAGCCACCCGGCACATAATCTGTGTGCCAGGGATTGCGGGTAACAAAAAAGGCGGAATTCTCGGTGGAAGAGCCCATGGCAAATTCATCCATATTGGCCTTGCCGATGAGCACGGCATCCTGGGCTTTAAACTTCTCCACCACCGTGGCATCGTATTGGGGCACAAAATTTTCGAGAATTTTAGATGCACAGGTGGTTTTCACGCCCTTTGTACATAAAACATCTTTCAGGGCCACGGGTATGCCGGTAAACGCCTGATTTTCCCCTTTGGCAATAATCCGGTCCGCCTGTTCGGCCTGTTTCAAGGCAAGACCGGGGTCAACAGTAATAAACGCTGAAATCGTGTTGTCATATTTATCAATACGATCAAGGAAGGCCCGTGTCAGGTCAACAGAAGATATTTCCTTTTTGGCCAGAAGGTCCTGGGCCTGGGCAATGGTCAGGGTATGCAGATTCATTTTATTTCCTTATGCTTGCTCTCGTCTTTTTTCGGGACTACTTCACTACGTTTGGCACCACATAAAAGTCCTGGTCACGTTCGGGTGCATTGGCCAGGGTCACATCCGGGCCCGGGGATGGTTCCTGTTTATCTTCCCTGAGCACATTGTTCATAAATGCCGCCCCGGATACCGGTGTCACCCCATCAACGTTCACGTCCTTGAGGGCATCAATATAATCAAGAATGTCACTGAGCTGTCCTGCCAGGGTTTCCTTGAGTTCATCATCCACATCCAGCCGGGCCAGATGGGCCATTTTTTCCACTTCCTGCTGTGATATTTTCATAAAATGCGGCAAGGAAATCCCTGAGTCTTTAGCTCAGGGGAGGAATTGCCGCCCTCCTTATAATAATTTAGTAGCCCAGGCACCGGACATTAGCACGTCGTATTGTAGGAATAGCCGTCAGATGCG
>DATFIL010000199.1:0-5703 GCA_035270145.1 Desulfobacter sp.
CACACAGATGACGGTAAAGGTTCTGGATACCATTCCTTTTTCCCGGTTCAAGGATATGGCCCCTGAAGAGATTGCCGATATGACCAGGACGTTGATTGCCGACCATGTTGCCGGTTGCCGGGAATCGGCCTGATTGTATCACTCGATAATTAACCATAAAAAGCGAGGGACGAACCATGAAAACATGCATGCTCACAGATTTTTTGGAAAGTATGAAACCTTGGCTTTCAAAAGAGTATATCCAAATGGCCTACCTGAACGAAAAGGATCACTTGGTATTATTGTTCAAAGATAACGTTCAAAATGTTTATAATATTAATGATTGCTCAAAAAAGCAGCTTAAAAACATATTGGCTGACTTGAAAAGCAAAGGGATAATCGTCCAGGATAAATCCGGCGGATTCATGGACAATAAATCATAGCATGCCCGAATTACCGGAAGTTCAGACCGTGGTTGACACCCTTTGTCATGCTGGAATTATCGGCAGACATATTGTCGGTGTAGAGGTGAATTGGTCCAAAACCATATCGGATCAAACACCGGAATCATTTACCCGTTGCATGAAAGGCCTGGCAATCACTTCTATCCGGCGACGGGGCAAATACATAATTTTTGATTTTGACGCTTCTCTTAGTTTGTTGATTCACTTGCGCATGACCGGTCGACTGCTGGTGACAAGCAATGCTGAGCCCATATCAAAACATGTACAGGTTGTGTTACATCTCAGCGACAACCGCTGTCTGCATTTTCATGACACCCGCAAATTCGGCCGCATGCAGCTCACGAAGCGTCCTGCCGCAGTGCTTGACAGATTGGGGCCTGAGCCCTTGTCCCCCAAATTTACCGCCAGGCAATTTCAAAAGGCGCTGCTGTCTCGTAAACGCTGCCTGAAGCCGCTTTTATTGGATCAAACCTTTATTGCCGGTTTGGGCAACATTTATGTGGATGAGGCCCTGTGGGCATCCAAAATTCATCCCTTGCGCATCTCATCAACCCTGGCCGACCATGAAATCAAAATGCTCCACCGGGCGATTCGAAAGGTGCTGCGCAAAGGGCTTCAAAACAATGGAACCTCTTTGGGCGGCAGTAAAACCAACTTTATTTCGGCAGACCACAAACAGGGGCGCAACCAGCTTCAATTAAATGTATTCCGGCACACAAACCGGCCCTGCCCAAGATGCCGGAATAAAATCAAACGTATCATTGTCGGTCAGCGAAGCAGCCATATCTGTGAGACCTGTCAATCTCCACCCCATTCATCCACAGACTTGGTCGACGATCCATCGGCAAATACAATGAATTAAAACATATAGGGAATCAAAGGGTGAACCTTAAACTATCCCATATCGATAAATCATACGGTGACAGCAAAACAAAACGGGTTATTTTTAAAGATATGAGCGCCACCCTGGTTGCCGGGAAAATTTCCGTGATAATCGGTAAGAGCGGCGTTGGAAAAAGTTCTTTGCTCAACCTGATCAGCGGTATAGATCTTCCGGACAAGGGTACGATACATATCGGAGATCGTTGTATCACCGATTTTGACGATTCGGAAAGAACCATATTCAGACGTCGACGCATCGGTTTTATTTATCAATTTTTCAACCTGATACCGGTTCTTTCAGTCTTTGAAAACATTACCCTTGTTGCTGAACTGGACAATACGCCAAAAGATGTATTTTTACCCAGAGCCATGGCCTTGCTTGAAACAGTCGGTCTTGCCGATAGAAAAAATGATTTTCCGGATACCCTTTCAGGCGGGGAACAACAGCGGGTCGCCATTGTCCGCTCACTGGCCAATGACCCGGATATAATCCTGGCAGACGAACCCACCGGAAATCTGGACAGCGAAACGGGACTTGCTGTCCTTGAAATGATCACTGATCTTGTCAAAATTCATAATAAAACATTGATTATGGTCTCCCACAGCCCTGAAGCCATGGGGTTTGCAGATCACGTTTATGCGGTCAAAAATCAGTCGCTGGTGCCACAGACATCCGGGTTGGATGTATTAAAATGACAAGCGTTCTGTTCAAAATATGTTTTCGTTTAAGCCTTCGCCATCCTTTAAGGACCGCTCTCATGACCCTCGGTATCGCCATTGGTGTTGCAGGGGTTATCGCCATAGACATATCAAAAACAAGCATTACCAAGTCCTTTGAACTCTCCACATCAGCCCTGACTTCCCGCAGTACCCACCAGATTGTGGGAAGTGCTTTTACGATTCCCCAGCACATTTTTACACAATTGCGCACCCAATTAGGTATCAAAGCCAGTGCACCCGTGATAACAAGACATGTAAATACAGATCAGCTGGGAAATAACACCTTTACCCTGATGGGGATTGACCCCTTCTCTGAAAGTCATTTCCGGTCTTTTGAAACCATAAAAGGGGATAGGTCCAGGCCCTTGGACTTGTCTTCCGACAGGCCAGGTGTTCTTATCTCCCGTCGTAATGCCCGGCAGTTCAATGTGAAATTAAATCGTCCCATCTATCTCAGATTCGGAAATAAAGAGATCAAAACCATTGTTGCCGGATTTATCGATACCGGAGATGTAAACAGCAGAAATCCGGCCGACGGTGTTATTTTAACAGATATTGCAACAGCTCAGGAACTTTTGCAATTGGGCGACCATATTACGCGAATTGACCTCTTACTGCATAAGGATGACATTGATAACGTCCGGCAGATTCTTCCCAAAGGGGTTTTTCTGGTTGAAACAAATAAACAAAACCAGGTGGTCCGCGGATTGTCCCAATCATTTGAAACCAGCTTGACAGCATTTTCAATGCTGGCATTGTTTATGGGGATCTTTCTGATTTATAACACCGTCTCTTTTTCCGTTGCCCGACGACGACACATCAACGGAACCCTGAAAGCCCTTGGCGCCAGTGGCCGGCAGATATTTCTAATGGTGATCCTGGAGGTATTTTTGTTTTCCCTTGTCGGATCCATTCTTGGGGCCCTGCTTGGCATCGGACTTGGCAAAGGAGCGGTTAATGCTGTCTGCAGCACGGTTTCCGATATGTATTTTGTTCTCACTGTAAGCCAGGCCTATATCAGTTCGATGACCATCTTGAAAGGCGTCCTGGCGGGTATTACAGCGTCGTTCCTGGCCTCAATCTTTCCTGCTTTAAAGGCATCCCGTGCCATTCCCATCACCCTGATGCAGCGATCTGCGTCTGAACGCGCTGTCCAAAATAAGATTCCCATTTTTATGGTTACAGGTTTGTTACTCATATCCTGTGCGTTTATGATTTTCAAAATAGTCGCCCTGCCGCCGGCATATGATTTTATCGGGGTTTTCATTCTTTTTCTGGGGAGTTCGTTCCTGGCCCCTGGGTTTGTTCTTCTCATATCCTGGGCCAGCTCCGGCCTGGTCCAAAAATACGGAAAAGTTCTGTTTAAAATGGCGGCCAGGAATATTGTCAGATCCTTGAGCCGCACCAGCGTATTAATTGCTTCTCTGATGGTGATGGTCTCAGTATTTATCGGAATAGAAATCATGACCAAAAGCTTCAGGGCTTCTATTGAAACATGGGTGGACGGGCATATAGGGGGCGATATCAATGTTTCTTCCACAAATGAGCTGGACAGGAGGCTTGATTTCGATCTTTTGGAACAGATACAAAAATTGCCCCAGGTAACGGAGCTGTCTGCCTATAACATTCACCGGATTTATTCCGTGGTCGCCGGTGAAGTCCATATTTTTTCATACATTAAGGATCTTTCCGAAAAGCAATGGACATGGACCGTACAAGGGTCCGATAAAATGGAAACTTTTCTTGAACAGGGATGGATACTGGTCTCCGAAATATTTGCCCGCAAACACGCATTTAATCCGGAAAATGAAGACACTGTTACGCTGGAAACAATGCAAGGCCCTGTCCAATTCAAGGTGGCTGGTGTGTTCAGGGATTTTTTCATGGGCGGCGGCCGGGCAATTGTCAGCCGGAATGTCATGAAAAAATACTGGGGGATTGATGAGATTACATCCATGCAGATTTTTTTAAATTCTAGGGATGAGATCGAGCCAACGATTCATAGGATAAAAGAAATGATCCCTGGAACCAAAATGATTAAAGTGGTCTCCGGGCAGAGCATTAAACAAAAGATACTTTCCGTTTTTGACAAGACGTTTGCGATAACAATCGCACTTCAGATTCTTACAGCTATTGTTGCCTTTACCGGTATCCTGAATTCTGTTATGGCCCTGTTGGTCGAGCGAAAAAAAGAGTTGGGAATATTACGGGCATGCGGTGCAAAGTCTGATCAGGTGGGGCGAATGATGATTATGGAATGCGGAATAAACGGTTTTCTTTCCGGTGTGCTGGCCTTGCCCCTTGGTGTCTTCCTTGCATGGGTTCTGATTGATATCATCAACCAGCGATCCTTTGGGTGGAGCTATGACATGGTCCTGTCAATGGGTATTTTATTGCAGGCCCTGCTTCTTTCTGTCGGCGCTGCCGGCATTGCCGGAATTATTCCGGCCTTTCAAGCCGGCAGGACCAATATCAGCCGTGCGCTGCACATGGAATAATACGTATGAACAGACGCAAACCATACCATTGTGTTCTTATGTTTTTCAGCGGACTGGCACTGGCCTTGCTGATGCTGACCGGATGCGACAATTCGGAATCGCCTGAGCGGATCAACATTGCCCAAGCCCTGTCATCGGGTTCGGATTCAGGATGCTACAGTATTGCACAAAGACCGGCAGACATAAGTCTTCCGGCAGACAGCGGCGCCCATGAATCGTTTCAGACCGAGTGGTGGTACTATACAGGAAATCTGAAAACCAAAAACAACCGGCTGTTTGGTTTTCAGCTTACTTTTTTTCGGCAGGCGCTTTCCTGTAAACCGGTAAAAAAAGGATCAAAATGGCGGACCCGACAGCTTTATTTTGCTCACCTGGGTTTAACCGATGTCAGCAATGCCAAATTTTATTCCATGCAGCGGATGAACCGTGAAAGCATCGGTATCGCCGGAAGTCAGGCCATACCGTTTAAGGTCTGGGTTGATGACTGGAAAGTAATCCAGACAGGTGATACCATGCGGTTATCCGCTTCTGAGCGTCCGGTGGCGCTTGATCTTTTCTTCAGTCATTTTTCTCAACCTGTTTTCCAGGGAAATCAGGGATTGAGCCGAAAAGGGCCGAATCTTTCCAATAGCTCTTATTATTATTCCATCCCCCGTATCAAAACCCGGGGCATGATCACGATCGGAACCCAAACCTTTGAAATCGAAGGGTTTACATGGTTTGATCATGAATGGAGTACGTCAGCCCTGAGCAAGGATGTCTCCGGCTGGGACTGGTTCTCTGTTCATCTGGATGACGGCCGGGATCTCATGGTTTGCCGGATCCGGAATAAGAACGGGGACGCAAACGGGTTTGGATTCGGTAGTATCTCGTTTCCGGACGGCAGTTATGAAATCCTCAAAGAACAGGATTTCACCATTCGTCCGCTAAGTAAATGGGAAAGTCCGGTTACGAAAAAAAAATATCCCCATACGTGGCGGATCACCCTTCCTGAAAAGGAGATCGAGCTATATGTCAGACCCCTAGTTTCCAATCAAGAACACACCCATTCATTTACATACTGGGAAGGGGCTGCTCGTTTCAAGGGCGATAAAATCCAGGGGCTGGGCTATATTGAATTAACCGGCTATTGATTCATCGCCATTAACAAAAACTGGATT
>DATFIL010000200.1:0-2067 GCA_035270145.1 Desulfobacter sp.
CGGCAACGCACTGTAGGTAAAGGTAAACTGGTACATGGCTGCCAGCACGCCCACCATGATCAAAGGCCCTAAAAACCGGTTTGTCAGCACCTTATCGATCTGGTCCGAGCGCTGGAGCCGGTTGCGGTCATGGGCGAACCGGATCACATTCTGTTTGAGTACGGAATTGATAAATCCGTACCGCTGATCGGCAATCATGGCCTCGGGATGGGTGTCAAGGGTGACAGACATATGACGGTGCAGTTTTTTTCCAATGTCCATCAGTTTACCGGCGGTTTCTTTATCCCGGTCGGCGCCAAGCTCAAGAATCTGAGCGTCGTTTTCAAAATATTTAAGGCCCACCCAGCGAGCCGGATAAATCTCTGTTAAAAAATGGTTTTCCTCTATAATCGCTTCCATTTTATCCAGGGCTTTGTCAATGTCCTGGCCATAGGAGATCAACAAGGGCGAGGCAGGTTTGTTGATCCCCTTTGCGACCTGCGCCAGCAGGTCTTTTTTGCCTTTGCCCGTCCTTGCCACCATGGGTACCACAGGAACACCCAAGAGCTCGGACAGTCTGTCAACATCAATCTCTATGCCTCTTTTTTGGGCCACATCCATCATGTTCAAGGCCAGGCAGACCGGAATGCCCATTTCCATGAACTGCACGGACAGGTAAAGATTACGTTCCAGGTTTGAGGCATCTACAATATTAACGACCATGGCAGGTTTTTCATTGACCAGGTAGTCTCTTGCCACCACTTCTTCCAGGGAATAGGCGGTCAGGGAATAGGTGCCCGGAAGGTCTATGATTTCAAAAGTACCGGCCTCGGAAACGCAGGTTCCCTGTTTTTTTTCAACCGTGACCCCGGGGTAATTGCCCACCTGCTGGCGGGCACCTGTCAGTTCGTTGAAAAGGGTTGTTTTTCCGGCATTTGGATTCCCTG
The DNA here is from genome assembly GCA_035270145.1 of Desulfobacter sp. Lineage (GTDB taxonomy): Bacteria > Desulfobacterota > Desulfobacteria > Desulfobacterales > Desulfobacteraceae > Desulfobacter. Next base: position 927 of record DATFIL010000200.1, read on the forward strand.
CAAGGGCAATGGCGATACTCATTTTATTCCACCTCCACCTGGATATAATCGGCCTCGTTGTTTCTTAAGCTCAACGTGAATCCCATAATCCGCAATGCTACCGGATCATAAAGCGGGGCCCGGCCCTGGATGGTGATCTCCTTTCCGGGTACAATTCCCATGTCCCTTATACGGCGACCCATTTCGCCTTGCGCTTTTACCGAAGTTATCACCCCGGTTTGATTTCTTTTCATTTGCCTCAAGTTAATAACGGTCATCAAAGGACTCCTTATTATAATTCGCAATCTATATTGTTATGATTTTAGCGTCATTGCGGATAAGTTTTATACAAATAACTTTTATGTTCGTCAATAAAAAAGTAACCATTATTAAACAATAGGGAAGGAAGAATTAAAAACAGGCGCTTATTGCCCGTGGATATATTTTTCTTTAACAGCAAAACGGTCGATGTCTCCTGCCGCAGTCAGGGGCAACTGATCAACAAACACAATAAATTTGGGTTTCTTGAAACCGGCAATCAGGGTGCCGGTATAGGCGATTAACTCTTTTTCGTCAACGCGGCAGCCAACATTCAAGGTACACACGGCCTTGATGGCCTCACCAAATTCCGCATCCGGCACACCGAACACACAAGCCTTGTCCACGGCCTCATGGCTGACAAGGGCATTTTCCACCTCTGCGGGAAACACGTTCTCCCCGCCGGGTTTGATCAATTCCTTTTCCGGCTTGCGGCCTTTGAAATAAAGGTATCCGTTTTCATCGAGCTGTCCCATGTCACCGGTATGGTGCCAGCCGTTTCTGAATGTAAATACATTAAGCGCGTCGGCATTCCAATACCCCTTGAATACCAGCGGGCCTTTGACAAGGATTTCTCCGGTACTGCCTGCAGGCAGGGCATTATCCAGATCATCGGCAACGATCATCCTGGCCAGGGGCGAAACCCGGCCCGCTGATCCGGGTGCCTCAAAAACAGGGGAAAACGTAATAAGGCCCGAGGTCTCCGTCTGTCCGTACATGATCCAGAATTTTGACCCTGTGGCGGCTTCCCACTGTTCGGCGGTTTCCGGGTTTTCAAGACCTGCGACAATTTCAAGGCTGGACAAATCCGGCGGCGTATCCTGGGACTGGATGCATTCCAGAA
>DATFIL010000201.1:0-4619 GCA_035270145.1 Desulfobacter sp.
AGATGGTGGCTGCGGGCATGCCTGTGGTCATCATGGCCAGGGGAGACCAGCGGGAGGTTGAAATCTTTGTGCCCGAAAACCAGGTGGCACAATTCAGCCCAGGCAACGTTTTTCACGTCAGTTTCTGGGCGCTTCCCGACCTGACGGTGAAGGGACGGGTCCGGTATGTATCACCTGGGGCAGATCCCATAACCCGGACCTACAAGACCCGCATTACGCTTATCAATCCCCCGGACACGGTTCGCCTGGGCATGACGGCGTCTGCGATCAGTGCCATACATACGGCCGGCAACAGCCGGATTTTTATCCCGCTGTCCGCTGTCTATCAGACCGGCGACGCACCCATGGTATGGGTGGTCAAAAATCACAGGGCCGGGCTTCAGAAAATCAGGCTGGGAAAGGCCGGACATGGCGAAAAAATCCAGGTCATTGAAGGCCTGTCCCCGGGCGATGAAATTGTCACCACCGGTGTACACAAACTTTCCGAAGGAGAGCAGGTTCGAACCCAAGAAGGCCACCATTTAGGTCAATAAAAAGAGAAAATGAAACACTTCAATCTAACCCAATGGTCCTTGAACCACCGGCAGCTTATCTGGTTCTGTATTGTTTTAACGGCTGTGGCCGGCCTCTATGCCTACCAGGGCATGGGGCGCATGGAAGACCCCAATTTCACCATACGCCAGATGATCATCGGCGTGGGCTGGCCCGGTGCGTCGGCAACCGAGATGGAACTGCAGGTCACGGATAAAATTGAAAAGGAACTGCAGGATATCCCGGGGCTGGATTACCTTGAAAGCTATTCCAGGCCCCAGACAGCGGTCATTTATGTCAACATCACGGACACCGTGCATTCAAGCGACATCCGGCCCACCTGGATTGAGGTGCGCAATATGGTTAACAACATGCTGGATGACCTGCCCAAAGGCATTGCAGGCCCTCATTTCAATGATCGCTTTGATGATGTTTACGGCAATATTTATGCGCTGACATCAGACGGTTTTTCCTACGAACAGATGCGGGAAAAGGCCGAAGATATCCGCCAGGACCTTCTAATGATCAACAGCGTTAAAAAAGTGACACTGGAAGGGATTCAGCCGGAAAAAATATATATTGAAATGGACAGCAGAAAACTGGCCCGCATGGGTATTGACCCCCTGCTTGTGGCCGCTGTTATCCAAAAGCAGAACACCGTGACCCCGTCGGGCATGCTGGAAACATCGACAGACAATGTGTTTATCAGGGTTACAGGTCTTTTTGACAATGTTGCAGCCCTGCGGGAACTTCCCATCCGGGTGCTGGGGCGCACCTTCCGGCTGGGGGATATTGCCACGATCCGGCGGGCCTATGCAGACCCCAGCGACCCCAAGATGTATTACAACGGGAAACCTGCCATCGGCATTGCCGTTTCCATGGAAGATGGAGACAATATTCTAAAGCTGGGCCGGGACCTTGAAGCGGCCTTCACACGGATCAAGCGGAACATGCCCCTGGGGTTTGGTATCCATCAGGTGGCCAACCAGCCCATGGTGGTCGAGGACGCCATTGGTGAATTCGTCAAGACTCTGGCCGAAGCCATTGCCATTATTCTTGTGGTCAGCTTTGTAAGCCTTGGCCTCCGTTCGGGCATGGTGGTGGCGCTTTGTATCCCCCTGGTGATTGCCGCCACCTTTCTTTCCATGAAAATGGCCGGCATTGATCTGCACCGGGTATCGTTAGGCGCACTGATTATCTCCCTGGGGCTTCTGGTGGACGATGCCATGATTTCTGTAGAAATCATGGCCGTAAAGCTGGAGCAGGGGTGGGACAAGGTAAAGGCGGCTTGCTTTGCCTACAAGGTTACAGCCTTTCCCATGCTCACCGGGACGCTTATCACTTGTGCAGGCTTTATCCCCATTGGTTTTGCAAATGGCGTTTCTTCGGAATTCTGCCGGACCATCTTTCCGGTCATCGGCCTGGCCCTGATCATTTCATGGGTGGTGTCGGTCATGGTGACCCCGCTGTTCGGGACTTATCTGATCAAAGCCCGTCCCACAAAAGCAGGAGAACGGGAAAGAGACATTTATGATAAAGCCTTTTACCGGGTGTTCAGACGAATTCTGGTTTGGTGCCTGCGGTTCAAGTATGTGGTGCTGATTCTCACCGCCGCAGGTTTTATTTTTGCCCTGCACGGTTTTAAATATGTCAGTAAAGAATTTTTTCCCGGTTCCGTGCGCCCGGAGCTGGTGGTGGATCTCACGTTACCCGAAGGGGCCTCCATTCAGGCCACGGACAGGCAGGCCAAGGCCTTTATCAATGCCATTTCGGATAACCCGAACATTGACCATTTTGCCTGTTATGTGGGATCCGGCGGACCGCGATTTGTTCTCACCTTTGAACCGGTTATGCCCCAGTCCAATTTTGCCCAGTTCATCATTGTGGCCAAGGGGCTCGATGAACGAAAACAGCTTGAAAGCCAAATCAAAAACCTTCTGGACAACGCCTTCCCTAATGTCCGGGGCCATCTGCAGACCCTCCAGATGGGACCGCCGGAGCCCTACCCTGTGATGCTGCGGGTATCCGGACGTGACTATGCAACGGTGCGCCGAATTGCAGGCCGGGTCAGGGATGTAATGGCCGCAGACCCGGATTTAGAAAAGATCAATTTCAACTGGTATGAAAAAACCAAAAAACTTCAATTAAACGTGAACCAGGACAAGGCCCGAGCCCTTGGGGTCACAAGTTCCGATCTGGCCCTGGCCATTCAGTCCCAGCTCTCCGGCATCCCGGTCAGTGAATTCAGGGAACGGGATAAAACCATTGATATCGTACTGCGGCTGTCTGCAAGCGACCGGCAGTCCCTGGATGATATCCGGACACTTCCCATCCATTTGGACCAGGGCAAAACCATTCCGCTATCCCAGATTGCCGATATCCGTTTCGGCATGGAAGAGGGTCTGATCTGGCGCCGCAACCTTCTGCCCACCATTACGGTGCAGGCAGACACTGTGGCAGGCGTCACCGGCAACGATGCCAGCCAAAACGTATATGATGCCCTGAAACCTGTCCGGGAAAACCTTCCTGAGGGGTATTTCATTCATATCGGCGGCCTTTCAGAACAAAGTCAAAAAGCCACGAATTATATCCTGGAGATGGTGCCGGCAATGACCATGATTATTGTGATCCTTCTGATGATCCAGATGCAGAATATCCCCAACATGATCCTGACCTTGCTGACGGCGCCGCTCGGTCTGATGGGGGTAATTGCCGCTCTTCTTATTTTCAACATGCCCATGGGTTTTCTATCCCAGCTCGGCATTCTGGCCCTGTCCGGCATTATCATCCGCAACTCAGTGATCCTCATGGACCAGATCGACCTTCAGGTGGCTGCCGGAGAAGACCGCTACCATGCCATTATCAGGGCTACGGTGTTCCGGTTCAGACCCATTATGCTCACAGCAGCTGCCACCATCCTGGGTATGATCCCCCTGGCCGTGGACAAATTCTGGGCTCCCATGGCCATAAGCATTGGCGGCGGACTTTTGGGCGCCACGATCCTGACCCTGTTTGTTCTGCCCTGCATGGTGGCAGCCTGGTATCGGGTAAAAGCAGCGTAGAAAAAGGTCTTAAGGCTCGCAATAAAAATAAAATTTTTAAATCCGTACTTTAACAGGATCAAAGTGTCTATAAAGCTTGACTTCCCATATTTTTCTCATATAACTTTAGGCCCATGATCAGAATTAAATCTGCCACAGATGCGCCGGATTTTAAGTCGCCATCAAGGCGTACGCCAACGGAAGCATATTGGACGAAGGCGGCTTAAAAGACAAGCAGATGGGCGATTTTATTTTGACCATGGGCCTTAGATAACGCATCATCATAAATCAAGGCCATTACTAACCTTTTTCAGGAGAGAGATATGAAAGATCTTCTAATAAAATCGATTATGATCCCCTTACCCGACTATGTGACCATCAAGGAAACGGCTACCGTTTATGATATGTTCCAGGTTCTGGAAGAAAGCAATTCAGATGGCCGCCACGCCCACAGGGATGTTATTGTCGTTGACGACAATGGTAAGTTCAAGGGAAACGTTACCATGATTGATATTTTCAAAACGCTTGAGCCCAATTATAAAAAACTGTTTGAAAACTATGAAGGCAAAACACTGACCAAAGACTATGTGGTTAATGCGATGCGGGATTTTAATCTCTGGGTGGAGCCCATTAAGAACATTTGCGAACGCGGCGCCGCCATCAAGGTTTCCGAAATTATGCATGTACCTAGCGACGCAGAATATCTCCAGGAGAATGATTCCCTGGAAAAAGCGCTGCATGAATCTGTTATGGGCGCTCACCAGCCTTTGATCGTAAAAAACGGCGACACGGTCACCGGTGTGCTTAGATTCGGTGATTTATTTGAGGTAGTCAGAAAGGAGATGCTATCCTGCCCGCTTCCCGAATAATTTGCACGCTGAACATCCATAAAATCCGGGTGACCGTCTGATTTCCGGCTGCACTGAAAACTTGAAATCACGATCACCCACCTAAAAAAAATTTTCAACGGTCGAGACACCGGCATTTTTCCGGACAAACAGCATCATCCTCAAGCCGCTTTGAAGGCATCTTCAACCGGCACCACCA
>DATFIL010000202.1:0-6576 GCA_035270145.1 Desulfobacter sp.
CAGGAAAAGCGTGCCTTTATCCGCCATTTCAAACCGGCCTTTTTTCAAGCCCACCGCACCGGTGAACGCCCCTTTTTCATGTCCGAAAAGTTCGCTTTCCAAAAGAGATTCGGCAAAGGCCGAACAGTTTACGGCAACCAGGGGATGGTCCTTACGCAGGCTGTTGTAATGAATAGATTTGGCAACAAGCTCCTTACCGGTGCCGCTTTCCCCTTCAACCAGCACCGAGGCACTGGTCGGGGCCACCTTTTTAATGATCTCATACAGCGCCTGCATGGATTTACTTTTACCGATGATATTGTCAAACTGGTACCGGGACTGGATGGCATCTTTTAGAAGCGTGTTCTCCCGGACAATTTTGGACATGGACAGGGCTTTGGCAATGTGAGCAATGAGGGCTTCGTTTTCAAACGGTTTTAAAATAAAGGTGTAGGCACCCTTGTGCATGGCTTCCACCGCCTTTTCCACACTGCCGAATGCGGTCATGATGATCACCGGAAGATCCGGGTTTATCTGTTTGGCCTTTTCCAAAAGGTCAATGCCGGACATGCCCGGCATTTTGACATCGGATAAGACCAGGTCAATGGGCCGGCTATTAAGAATATCCAGAGCCTCCATTCCGCTTGATGCGGTGAACGGGGTATACCCTTCTTCGGAAAGCACTTCCCCTATAATCATTGGGTAGTGTTTTTCATCATCTACAATCAATATATTTTCCATTATCATTCCCCGATATTTTGCGGCGCTTCAGGCAGGCATATGTCTACCCTGGTTCCGCAGGGTTCGGCGTTGGTTATGCTGATCTCCCCCTGGTGCGCCTGAATGATGTTTTTAATGATACCAAGGCCTAAACCGGTTCCCATTTCCTTGGTAGTGAAAAAGGGCGTCCAGATTTTTTTCAGCATATCTTCGTCAATGCCCGGGCCTGTATCTGAAAAGCCGGCATGGACAAACCCGGGCTCATGCCATGTGGCAATGGTAATGCTTCCACGCGCCTGGTCCATGGCCTGAAATGCATTTAGAAAAATATTTAAAAAGGCCTGATAGAGCATGGCAGGATCACCCAAAATGTTTGGAAGATCACCTTGGTACTGCCGGATGATTTTAATATCTTTATGCGCATCTGAAGACGATAAAAAAGTGATGTTTTTTTCTATGATGTCTTCCAGACAGCAGGGCCTTAAGTCTGCAATTTTAGGTTTTGCAAAATCAAGGAAATCTGTGATGATGCGGTTTAAACGGGCGGATTCTTCAACAATGACTCCCGGAATACTGCTGGACGGGTCCAGTTTGGCCATCTTTTTTTCCATCAGCTGCGCAGAGCTTTTTATAATACCTAAAGGATTGCGAATTTCGTGTGATACACCGGCAGTCATTTCACCGATTGCGGACAGGTGCTCTGCCTGACGCAGTTTTTCTTCCAGCTTAAGCCGTTCTTCAGCCCTGCGCTCAATAATATTTTCTCCATGTTTCACCACAAACCTGAGAATAAGAAAAAGAATACCCATGATGGTGGCGCAACTGATGACAATCAATCCCTGGAGTTTAAATACCTGCTGATAATCATCAGTGACATCCCTGATAATTTCAATCGCGCCGATTACCATCCTGTCCTTTTCCCGGGTGAGTTGGACTTCCTGCATCAAAGGGGCAAACGTGATAATTTTTGTCTCCTTGGGAAACCAGAATGTCAGTTCAATCCAGTTACCCTGCTGAACAAGCTTGGAGCTTACCTCTTTTTTCATGGCTTTTTCATAATGGACCCCACCGGCATTTTTTTTGCCGATCCGGGTTTTATCCAGGCTGTAGGCAATAACATTGTTTGTTGCGTATATATTGACCATTTCTACATGGAAACTGTGCAGGGTGCTTTTAACAACCGTGTCAAGAAGCTTATACTGGCCAGGTTCCCGCAGTTTTATCTCTCCATGTTTGAAAACCACAGGCCAGACAAATCTTAAAAATATCTGGTGGTTTAGGTTTTCCACTAGAAGCCGGTTATACTCTTTACTTTTTTCAAGCAGTATTTTTCTTACCCAGTGGGCATTCAAAGCTGCAATAACAATGGTGGCCGTAAGCATAACAATCAGGCTTGAGACAGTGAAGGCTTTGACTAGAACAAAGGGCCGGGTACCGGGGTTACCGGTTTCTTTCTGTTGCTTTTTTTTCACATTAATCGGTGCTTTTATTGTTTTGTTATGAAAAAAAATTCATAGTTTTTGGGATGATTTAATTTGATAAATATGCTTCTTCTTTGCTATTCAATCAGTTAATAGTTTGATTCTGTGCTTGACATTAGGTGCATTTCATATCAAATTATATAGTCATAGTTAGTATTGGATATCAATAATTATTATTTGCATTCTTAAAGTTCAAACCCTTTGCGACAGCCACAATTGAGGATAGATGCGTATGATATTTGGAAAAAAAGATCATCTTGTCGGTTTGGATATTGGAGCTGCTTTTGTCAAAGTGGCCGAATTGAAGACGACCAAAAAAGGCCGTACGCTTAATAAATTCGGCATCGCAAAGGTTCCCGAAGGCATGATTCAGGAAGGCCGGATTAACGATATGGAGGGATTGGCCGAAATTATTCGCTCCTTGTTTAAATTGCATAAGATCAAGGAAAAAAATGTAGCGCTTTCCACCGGCGGCCATTCCGTGGTTATCAAGACCATCAGCACATCAAAGGTGCCTGATGGGGAACTGCATAAAAATATTCGGGCAGAGGCCGAGCAATATATTCCTTATGATATCAATGATGTTAATATCGATTACCAGATTCTGGGTGACAGTGAATACTCTGCGGAACAGATGAATGTGCTGCTTGTCGCGGTAAGACAGGACCTGGTGGATGAATATGTTGAGTTGATAAATATGGCGGGTCTTAAACCCGTTATTATTGATGTGGATACGTTTGCCCTTCAAAATGTTTATGAAGTCCTTCCTGATGTAAATCATGAGCGTATAACCCTGCTGCTTGATGTGGGGGCTTCCAAGACAAGTGTAAATATACTTCAGGATAAGAATTCCATTTTAATGCGGGACATGACCAATGGATGCTACCAGCTTGTCTCTGTTGTCAGTGAACGACTTGAGATTGACCGGGAAAAGGCATTGCAGATCATCATGGGCGAAATCGATTATCCGGAATCCGGGCAGACGTTGAACGACCTTTATGACATGGTTGTTGACAACTGGTGTTCAGATATCTGCGAGGTGGTTCATACCTTTGAGTCCGGTTCCGGCAATGATAGGATTGAAACGATTATTCTCAGTGGCGGGGGCGGTTTCATAGACTTGTTGGCTGACAAACTGAATAAGGAGCTGAATGTCGCAGTCTCAAAGATTAATCCCTTTGCCGGACTGGTCACAGATTCAAAGGACCTCGGCGAACTGGACGCATACCAGCTTCTGGCCCCCATTGCACTGGGGCTTGCCATGAGACGGGTGGATGACAAATGATACGAATTAATCTGTTGCCGTTCAGGCTTGCCAGGAAAAAGGAAAATATCCGCCGCCAGGTATCCGTATTTTTCCTTTCCCTTGTTTTTATTATTCTGGCACTGGGTTGGGTGTCGTTTATGCTGAATGATGAAATTAACCGGACGCAAAGTGAAGTGGCCCAGGTTAAGACCGAAAGCCTTCAGTATAAGAAGAAAGCGAATAAGGTTTCCCGGATTAAGAAAAATCTGGCGATTCTGGAGGATAAACTGGCCATTGTTGAGGCCCTGAAAAAAAGAAAAAATGAACAGCAGATTTTGTTGGAACAGTTGGCGGATAGGCTTGTAAAAACAAAAATGTGGCTGTCCAGTGTTTCCGCAGATGACAAGACCGTTTCTTTAAAAGGGATTGCCTATGATAATCCGACGATCGCTGCATTCATGAGAAATCTTGAAAATTCTCCAGTGTTTGGGGCCGTAGATTTAAAGCTGTCAAAGGCAAAGGTATTTCAGGATAACATTCGGTTAAAAGAATTTGCAATATCCTGCACAAAGATAGTGCCCGAATCCGCATCCGGCGAGACCAATAAGGATGGGAAGTCCCCAAAAAGGAAAAAATAATGGCCGGGAAAAACAAAGAGCGCACTGCAAAAAAAAATGAGAAGCTAGACGCCCTGTTTGAAAAAATAGGCGAGTTGACCAAAATCCAGCGTCTGCTTATCTGTTTGGGTACATTGGGGTTAATTGGTGCCGGGTTTTATTTTTTTCTGCTTGGCCCAAAGCTTGATACCCTTGCGGCAGCCAGGGAAGATCTGAAAACGCAGAAAAATCTTTTGTCGACATATAAGATCAAAGCCGGCGCCCTTGAAGAGATGGAAGTTCGGATGGCCCAAGCCCAGGCCCAGTTCAACATTGCCATGACCGCCCTGCCGGATAAAAGAGAACTGCCTTCTTTGCTGGATGAAATATCCAAGGCAGGAAGTGATGCCGGGCTTGAAGTCCAGTTATTTGCGCCCCAGAGCATGGTAAAGAAAAATTTTTATACAGAAATTCCATTTTCCATGACGGTTGTGGGCCGTTACCACCAGGTGGCTGAATTTTTTTACCGGGTTGCAGGACTCAATCGTGTTGTTAATATCGCGGCAATCAATGTAAACCGGGTTTCCGGAAAAGAGAGCGCCGGCAGAAATAAAATTCAGATGAAATGCACAGCCGTTACCTATATGTTTGTTGAACCCAAGGAAGATGAGGGTGCGGGCAATAAACGCAAGAAGAGACGCAAAAAGAGGTAGAAGGCACTGGATATGGAAAAATTAGTTAAAATATGTTGTGTGGCCGGTTTGGGTGTCTCGTTACTGTTTGTATCCGCCTGTAATGAGGATCAGCCCCCTGCGCCAAAACAGATAAAACAGACCCAGATGGTTTCTAAACCCATTCCCAAATTAAATTCGCCGGCAACGAAACCCCCTGTTCCCAAGGATGCCGAGAAAAAACAGGCACGGGCCTCTGATCTGAAACCTGTTCAGGATTCTGCGAAAGCCGTTCATATAGAGGGCGACATTGACGGTGCCGCCGGCTTACAAAAAGTCGGTATTTTTACACCCATGGAAAAATATGACAGCAAGGGCCGGGTGGATCCGTTTATTCCTTTGATTGATGAAAGAAATGCGTCTGCCGAGTCAAGTTCACCCGAAGAATCAAAGCCCCAAAGAACATTGACCCCCCTGGAAAAATTGGAGTTAAGCCAGGTTAAGTTGGTGGCGGTTGTTGAAATGCCGGGCAAAACCATTGCCATGGTGGAGGAAGCCGGCGGTAAAGGGTATGAGGTTTCCATTGGGACTTATATCGGTCCCAATGGCGGGCGGGTGACATCCATTACCAGGGAAGGCATTAAAATTGAAGAAGAAGTGAAAGATTATCAAGGAAAACGCCGTAAGCGGTATGAAGAGATTAAATTTCATAAAAGCGAGGATGGGGAGTAAGATGAAGGTTAATTATCGGTCGGCTGTCAGGCATTCTGTGACAGGTCTTATCATGTCGGTTCTGCTGCTTTCCTTTACGGCAGGGTGCGTAACCCAAAAAACCGCAGCATCGGCAAATACAGCTAAGGTTCCGGAAAGTCGGACTTCACAGGACGATTTTGCGGCTTTGTCCAAAACGCTTGACAAAATATGGGTCAATCCGAAAGCCGATGCGTTTGAGGTCTGGATTCAAGGTTCCGCCAGGGCGTTGGATGATTATACGTCCATTAAGCAAGCCTTCCCTTTTGCTGTGAGTGTTTATCTGCCCAATGCCCGTCTTGCTCCGGGATTGGGTGCAGGGTCCTTTTCCGACTCCCGTGTCAGTGATATAAAAGTGGGATTTATTGACGAGGCAAAGACAACAGTCAAGGTGGATATCCTGCTTAAAGCGGACCTGCCATATATTGTGGAGGAAAAACCGGATCGTTTGGGTATTATTCTCAAGGGCAGCCCGGCCGACTTTGGACAGACGGCAACGGCAGGCGCTGTTGCAGATGAACCCGGACAGGGTTTCAAAGAGGTTGCGGTGCAGCCTGAAAATGTTCCCATCCCTGGAACGTCAGCCCATTTGACCCATATTGAATTTGATAATAATCAGCTTGGCCAGTCTGATATTCATATTCTAACGGATCAGCCGGTTCAATACGAAACCATTCAGAATCGCAATGATTCCCTCGGGCTGGTATTGTATAATACAAAAGTATCCTCCCAGCATCAGCGTCCCCTTATGGCCCGGTCTTTTAATTCTGCCGTGGAACAGGTCCTGCCCCGGCCAAGTCCAGACAATCCCAATGATACGCTGGTGGATATCAAGATTCGGGAAAAAGTGCCGTTTCAAGTATTTCAAACCGCTAAGGGCATTCATATGACCGTTGACGCATCCTCCATCTCTGCGCCTGAATTTGATAAAAAAAACAAAGTAAGTCCGGATATCGCTCAAAATTCCCATGCCGGACTTAAAGAACCGGATCAGGGGCAGTCAACGGCTCAAGAAAAGGGATCTTCTCCGGATCAGGATCCTTTATTGAATCCTTCCTCGATTCGATATACCGGTGAAAAAATCAAACTGGATTTTTATGAAACAGATATTAAAAATGTTTTCAGGATATTGA